>URHJ01000010.1 GCA_900547465.1 uncultured Mycoplasmatota bacterium
AGTTAAAATTAATTATATTTTTAAAGATGTAAATTAAATCTAGACTAAGTATTAAATTAGTAATTTCTATTATGACTGTTTCTTTAATTTTAATTTTTATATCAAGTAATTTGTTGAAAATTATGTTTATAAATAAAGTTAATAAATATGATATCATCACATTTAGATACACGTTGTATTTAGAATAGAATAAACAGAAGAAAAATAAATTTATGAAACTTAATATTACTCCTTGATAACCAAATGAGGAAATGTTTCTGAATTTATTTAACCAACTTGTATTATTGTCTTCTTCTATGTATTTTTCTATATTCTTAACAAATTTAGCATTATTTGATTTAAATTTAACAGGTTCTTTGGATTTCGCTTCTTCTATAATTTTTTTTAGTTTATTAAAGTCATCTAATTCTGTTATATATCCTAGTTTTTTAAATTCTTTAATAATTTGTTTTTGATGATCATTAGTATGTTCTCCATATTTCTTTAGTCTAGCTGCGGCGATTACTTTTTTATTATTTCTAATACCTAATAGAATGCTGCCTACACCTCCATGGGTAATTAGCAAATCACATTTTTTTACAAGTTTTTCTAATTCTTCCTCGGAAACTAAATCAAATATTTTCATATTATCTGATTTGTATTTTGTATAGCCTGCTTGAACTATGACTTTTTCTTTTATATTTTTATTTTCTATCTCTTTATCTATTGCTTTTAATAGTCTATCAAAACTTTTGTCTTGGGTTCCTAATGTTACTAATATCATTAATAAATCCAACCCCCATCTATACTATCTTTATAAATTTTTGTCATACTTGGCCATTGAACAATAAATCTGTCTGCTACAGGGTATAACAATCTACCTGTAATTGTTTTTGTGTTTATATTAGCAAAAGTTTCAATATATATTACTTTACTTCCAAATATTTTTCCAATTAAACACATAGGGCCAGCAGTATGTGCACCTGTTGTGATAATGTAATCAGGGTGAATTCTTAAATATAAAAACAGACTCTTGAAGCAGTTATATATTAGCTTGAATGGATATGTTAGCATATGATCTTTTGTACCATATACTAAGAAATTAATTCTATCCTTATATTTGTTTTTCATTGAAATGTTTGATTTTGTTTTTTCAGTTATAATGTGGTAATCGTAGTCTTTAAACATCTTTTTTAACTGCATCATCTCTGATAAGTGACCTCCAGTTGATGATATGAATAACACCTTTTTCATAATATCACTTCTTTTCTAGAATTTTTAACCATTTTCCTATTACTTCTTGTCCAGTAAATTTCTTAATACTCTTTCTGGCATTTTTTCCTATTGTTTTTCTAGTTTCGATATCAGCCATCAAATCTTCTACCTTTTTGATATAAGCTCTGACACTTCTATTTTTTATTAGATAACCATTATTAACGCTATCAATTAATTCTCTTGCTCCTTCTGCTGATGAGAATGCTATACAAGGTAATCCATGACTCATAGCTTCTATTAAAACAATACCAAAGCTTTCTGTATATGATGTCATTAAATAGATAGATGATTTATTTAATATTTTATCTATATATTCTTTATTTTGAAATCCGTGTAATGTAACTTTATCTTTTAAATTGTGTTCTTTGATATATGATTCTAAATTTTCTCTTTCAGGTCCATCACCAATAATATCTAAAGTCCAATCTGGATGTTTTTTTTCTAAAATACTATAGATTTTCAACAAGTCTAGATAACCTTTTTCTTCTGATAATCTACCGACTGAAACTAATCTTTTTTCTTCTAGTTTTGCTAGTCGTGGTGGTAAGTGATCTAAGACATTTGGAATATATACACACTTACATTTGCTCTTTTTTTGTCTTAGTTCTTTTGTATAGTATTTTCTTAATGCATTTGATACTAAAACTAGATAATCTAGTTTGGAAGCACATCTAGTTATTTCACCTGCATATTTTAAGTTATCATGATAATGATTATGTTCCCAACCAATTTTTATAACGTCTTTTCTACCATATTCACCTAACCAATCGTCGAATATATCTCTGGTAGCAATCATAGCATAACATTTTTTTGACATAATATAATGAACCATGGAACTTCTTCTTTTTGATAATACTTTTACTGACTTCAATCCTTCTTTTAAGATTTTAAGTGGATTCTTTTGTTTTAAAGCTTCTTTTAATTCTTTCTTATTTGGTTTTACTTTAGTTAGATATTTTATTTTTACTCTTGGATCTAGTTCAAAAACTGGTTTGTCATATAACTTATAGACACAAGCTATTTCTACTTCGTAATCCTCACATAATAAATTAGCTAAAGCGGTTATTGACTTTTCTATTCCACCGTAACCTAAATGTAGAGATAAAATTGATATTTTCTTCATGTTAATCACCTATAATTAGTATATCATGAACCATTGAAATTTAATAGTTTATGTTAAATAATTTATTTTATTTGAAGTTTGAATTTTTGATTTAGTTTCTTACTGTTTTATTTTTACTTTCTATATTTTTTAACATCATTATTCACTTGTCTTTTTCTTACACGTTCTATTTCATATTCTCTTTCTTCTAAAATTCTTTTTATTTCTTCTAAATCTGATATTAAAGACTGATACTCAATTGCATTAAAAGATGAAAACTTTGTTTTTATTTCAGAAATTAAGGCATCTATTTGTTGATAGCTTTTATTAATAAGGATTGAAACATTGCTTATCTCATTAGGATCATTTTCTATAGCTTTTGTATATTCAATTCTTGTAAGGCGTTTTCGTCTTCTTCTAACTTTTTTATTTCTTAGAATATTTCTCATGTTATATATGCTTGCTAAAACTGTAACAGTTATTAATTTTGCATTTCTAACAGTTGGTTTTACGAGACTTCTTTTGGTTATCATTCTTTTTAGAGATTCACATTGTTTTTTTATAGCGGCAATTCTAAGTTTATAGTTTTCTATTTCTGATCTAGTCTTTGCTTCCTCTCTTTCCTCTTCTATTTTTATATGTTCTTGTTGATCTAGGAATTTATCATATTCTTTTTTTTCATCATCAAATGAAAAATTATCTGTTTCTTCTGGTGCTTCTTCTATAATTTTTTCTTCTTCTGGACACTTTGAAGTAGTGTTGATATTATATGAAGTAGTTTCTGTTTCATTATTAATAATTTCTTCGGAATCTAAATCTTTTTGTTTTTCTGATACTAATCTCTTTATTTTTGCTTTTTCTTCTTCTAATTGTTCTATTTTCATAGATATATCTCTGTATAATTCACTATTTTTTATTTCAGCTACTAATCGTCCATCATCAAATTCTTTTGTGTAGCTGTCTACTAAATAGTTTATATAATTATCATCATAAAGATTTCCATCAACTTTTATTTTTTGTTCTAAATCATTTAATTTGCTTAGAACTATATTTATCTTTTTGTATATCTCATCGGCTTTTTCATAATAGATATCAGTACCAACAGATAATGGAATTGAGGCCGCTAAGAGTTTTATTTCAACTCTTTTCTCTTTTAACTTTTCTTCATAATGTTTGATAAGTTTTTTATCTTTTACATTTTCAAGTTCTTTGTCTTCTAGTTTTTCATTTTCTTTTTCTTTATAGTAAGTAGGATCTGGAATAGTATAGAAATCATTAGTGTTATTATAAGTAATGTTAGAATTCTTTTCATTATTTGCTATCTTTTCTTCTATGACTTCTTTATCCTCTATATCTTTATTATTATCTGTTGCCGTTAAATCTTTCTTTTTTGGAGTAATTAGATTATCTATAGTATTGGCAGTTGATTTGAAAATAGCTCCTACTATGATAAGTGGTACTGTCTTTATAAAGGTTATTATTTGTAATTGCCTTACTTTTTTTTCTAATTTCTTTAACTCTTCATCATTTTTCTCATTAATCTCTTCTAATTTTTTCTTTTGTTTTTTTGTTAGAATAATAATTCTTTTTCTATCTCTTTGTAATGATTTTATACCCCTATTGTTATCCATTTATATCACCTATTATGTATTATAACATTTACATTTATCTTTTGGAATTGTATTTTATAAATAGAATATTTATCTAACATAATTATCATATATTATGATATAATGATATTAGAATAAAGTAGATTTCTACTTTAGATGGAGGGTTTATGGAAAAAGTTGTGTGTTTCTTTTTTGGAAACAGTAGTAATTTTAGGTTTAGTGATAATACATCGTTTGAGGAATACAAAGAATTTAATGAAAAATTGTTAGAATTAAAGGAGAAGAATAACGCTGATAGTTTAGTTTTTTCGTTAGTTACTAATGATAGTTATGAAGATGTTAGAGATACTAAATATTTATTGAAAGAATTCTTTGATCCATCTATTAAATTTGGAAGAAATTTTTTTGAAGATGGTTATATTGAAAATTGGTCTGTTGGACTTCAGTTTGGAGGTAAAAGTGGTAGCGTAATAGATTATCTCGCTAAAGCTAATTCAGAGTATGAAATAGAACATATTTATTATTTTGATGATTCTGATGTATCTAGGGAAATTGTTTCTTATTTCATTACAGATGCTAAACTAGATGACTATTATACTTACGTGTCATTAGAAAATGTTGATACATTAAAAGACACTAACAAATTACTTAGTTCTGTAATTGGTAGTAAGGAAATGGTAAAAAAATAAAAAGCGATTAGCTTTTTTTATTTGATTAAAAATACTCCTATTATTATAAATATACTGGCAATTATTTTTCTTAGTAAGTTATCTCTTTCCTTGAAAAAAACATACGCAACAATTACATTTAACATAACACTAAGACTACATAGAGGGGCAATCTTTGTTACTTCTCCAAATCGATACGATAGAAGTTTGGAAAACATCATAACTGACCAAAGTATACCAGTTAATAGTATTAATCTACTTTTATTAATTTTGTATTCATATCTTAAATCTGTAAATTTAATCTTTTCAACCAAACTATTTATAAGGGCTGGAATTAGTAAAGTTAGGGAAATATAGATTGCTAAATTAAAATTAGTTGATGTAGAAACATCTAAAAATAATGCTATCCCCATAGCTATATTCGCAACTACTCCAATAATTATATATTTTTTATTTTTCCAACTATCTTTTCTGTAAAAGATAAAAATGTTGCTTCCTATTAAAAGAATGGCTCCTAACAATTTTTCTATTGTTAATTTTTCCTTGAATGATATAAATCCCATTACTAACATAAAAACATTGGAAAGTTGTTTTAAGATTCCATAAGTAGATGCTTCTAAACCACTTCTAGAAATTGTTGCTAACCTATCTTGAATTGTATAAAAAATTGTTGCTAGGAAAAATAGTAAAAAAATCCTTATATCACTAGGAAATTTGATTTCAAAAAATGGAATTAATAATAAACTTAATATTCCAGCAATAGTTTCAACTAAAACAGTTAGAGAACCGGCTTTATCCATATTTTTGGCTATTAATTTATAACTCTCATTAAACATAGTGGAACTAACTATATAAATAGTTAAGAATAAATATGATAAATTCATATCTACATCACCTTTATTTATTATATGTAATTTTATAGATATGGATTTAAAAAAGAGAATCTCTAGTTAGAGACTCTTCTATATCATTTGATCATAAGTATTTAGAAATTGATTTATATTATTTAGTCCTTGACCTACATTGGTAATAAAATTTGATTCATTTTGTGAGTTGTTTTTTTTCATTTTTTCTTGGTAATATTCAAATAATTCTTTAAATCTGGCATAATGAACAATTTCTCTTTGACGTAACCATAATAGTGGTCCTACTACATCAGGATCATTTGTCATGTCTATTAAATTTTCATAAACAGCACGTGCCTTTTGTTCAGCTGCCATATCTTCTGATAAGTCTGCTAAAACGTCTCCTGTTGTTGCGAAATAAGTAACAGTAAAAGGTACTCCACTTGCATCTGTTGGGAAAATGCCCATTCCATGTTCAGCAAAGTTAGCTCCTAAGCCAGCTTCTATTAATTCATCTACAGTTGCATCTTTTGTTAATTGATAAATCATTGTTTGTAACATTTCAACATGACCTAATTCTTCTGTACCAATATCTGTTAGTAGAGCTTTACCTTTATTATCTGGCATTGTATATCTTTGATTTAAGTATCTAAGAGCTGCTCCTAATTCTCCATTGGCACCACCATATTGTGTAACTAAGTACTTAGCCATTTTTAAATCTTTATTTTTAATATTAATTGGATATTGTAATCTTTTTTGATATGACCACATTATACATTTCCTCCTTCCCAAGGAAATGAATCCTCTTCCCATAAAAAGCTATTAGACATAGTGTCACTAGATACTGTTAAAGGGCCATAAGAGTCCTCATATTTCATGATTAATTCATTGGATTTTTTTCTATAATCATTAAATAAAGCAAGCATAGTTGTATCTTCTGGATGAAGATCTAAGTATAGATTTAATTCGTGAGCGGCAAAAGCATATCTTGATAGCTCTAAATATAATTTTCCTTGTTCTGTGTTAGTACTTAAACTAACTGGTTCATAATTTTTATAACCCTCATATAAGTTAGTAAACAAATTTCCTTTGTTGTATCCTTCTTCAGGTGTATATAAATGAGGTTGATTATTTCTTAATACATCAGGTGTAGTATTTTTGAAGTAGTCTTTTTCTAAATAGTCTTGATAATTATACATATTTTCCTCCTTCTCTTTAATCTATTCTTTTAGGAAATTCGTGTATGGTCAAATAACTAAATATGTAAAAAAGACTTGATTTTTTATTAGTTATGTATTAAACTATAAGAGTCTTAATTGACATGGCGTCATTGGTGAAGTGGTTAACACGCTGGTTTGTGGCACCAGTATGCAAGAGTTCGATTCTCTTATGACGCCCCATTTTTGAAGTTAACTTATGGACTTAATTCTCCATAAGTTTTTATTTTATTTTATAGAAATAATATTAAAAATAGTGATAATTTATGAGAGTGATTTTATCCTCTTTTTATCCTTTTTGAAAATAACTTTATAAAATGTCCACAGATTACGTTTATTTCAATTTGTTATATATAAGTCTAGTATTAATATATGTGATTATTTTAAACATTTTTTGTAGCTTGTTTAAATAAATACTATATATTAATTTTATTTATTCAATTCAAAATTTTTCTTTTCTTCTTCAACAGCACTAATTAATTCCTGTTCAGTTGGCATATGTAGTTTATATTCTAATGAAAATATTGTTTTATTATCTTCTGGTAAGGTATATTTTACAATAGTTTCATTTTTATTTGTTGATAATAGTATACCTATAGTTTCATTTTCATCTTCTTTTTTTATTTTTCTATCATAGTAATTAACATACATTTGCATTTGCCCAATATCTTGATGTGTAACTTTACCTATTTTTAAATCAATTATAACAAAGAATTTTTTTGTCTTTGTAATTCTCTAACACTCCAATTTGAATTTATGGCTTCTTTTATATAAAATTCTCTTTTAGGTTCTTCATTAATTTTAATTAGCTCTAAATAATGTGACCAACTTAATTGCGACGACACTGTTGTCGCAATTGGAAAACAAATATAAAAATTTCTCATTCTTTCTAAATTTTTCTTGGAAAATCCTCTTCCGAATTCATTAGTTAGCCTTTGAGATAATTTATTAACAACAGCGTCACCACAATCTGCTCTTTCGTTACCCTGTTGAATTTTCATTATTATTCTACCTATATTCCAATACAAATGAAGCATCTCTGTATTAATAGTATTATAAATATTATTCCTACTATTGATAATCAAGTCTTTTATATTATCAAAAATAGAGTTAAGTCCACTATCATCTTTTATCAATTTATTGTCCATGTACTCCTCCCAGATTCTTTATATTTGTATAGTACAGATGTAGGAACACTCAATTACTACAAATTTTTAAAAATTTAGTATATAATAACTTTATAAGAAAGAGAGGAAAAGTTAATGGGTAATCAAATATCATTAGAACAAATTGATGAATTTAAAAAAATCTATAATTCAGAAAAAACAAATAAAATAATAGAAAATGCAATAACAAAAAATGGTTTGGAAAATGCTTGTATTAATAGAGACATTATAATAGAGAATCAACCAATCTTTAATATCGAACTGCCAGAAAGTAAAAGATATGATCAAAAAGATAGTTGGAGATGTTGGATATTTGGTGGATTGAATTTAATAAAACATAATATATCTAAAAATTTAAATATGAATGTTATAGATTTAGAACTATCTAATAATCATATTGCATTTTATGATAAACTAGAAAAATCAAACAATACATATGAAAATATAATAGATGCAAATAATGTAGACTTTGAATATATTCATAAAGATGAAACATTAAAATTTTGTGTTTCAGAGGGTGGATACTGGGATATGTTTGTATCTATAGTAAATAAATATGGAATAGTTCCTTATTCTTATAATCCTGATACTGTTGAAAGTACTACCGTGCAAAACGTAGAATATTTATATACAGAAAAGATAAAAAAGGATATTTTAAAATTAATAGAATTAAAGAAAAATGGAATGGATATCAATGTATTAAGAATAGAAAAAAAGAAGTTCTTACAAGAAAATTATATTTTATTATGTAAAATATATGGTGAACCTACAACAAAATTTAATTTTGAATACAAGGATAAAGATGGTAACTATAAAAAAATAGAAAATTTAACACCGATTGATTTTAAAAATAGATTTTTGAATTTAAAATTAGAAGATTTTGTAACAATAGGAAACACACCTATGTATAATAAAGAATATTACAAGTTATATCAAAAAAAGCATTTAGGTAACGTTTATGGAAAGTCTTATGTTAAATATTTAAATTTACCAATTGAGGATTTAAAGGAATTATCTATAAAACAGTTAAAGGACAATGTACCAGTATATATGGGAGCTCATATTTTGAAATTTAGAGATAAAAAATCAGGAGTGTTGGATATTAGACTATATAACTATGAGGATACCTTAAACTTGAAAAGATTATCAAAGGAAGAGGCTTTGAATTTATATGATATAAGTATGCACCATATTATGTCTTTTACTGGTGTTAATTTAGTAAATGGTAAGCCACAAAGATGGAAAGTAGAAGACAGTTATGGAGACAAAGAAAAAGTAAATGGATATTACATTATGAATGATAATTTTTTTAATGAGTTTGTGCTAAGTGTGGTAATTGATAAAAAATATTTGTCTGAAAAACAATTGAAACTATTAGAACAAGAACCAATTAAATTTGCAGTTGAAGATACATTTTAAATAAAATAAATATCATATTTAATAAAAGACTAAGTAGAATATATCAATATATAACAGATAATAATCTTCAAGATATTATTATTTGATAAATGGGTTAGTATGAGAAGGTAACAGTCTATGAATTAAGAATGCATTATTAATATTTTGAGTGAGAAATCACTCTTTTTTTTGTAAGAAATGAGATAGTTTTTTTGAAAAGTTTAATTCAAAATAAAAGAGTAAATTCAAGAGATAAAGCTATCATCTTTTTTTACTCATATTATCAACATAATCTTTTAGGGTATTTTCTTTCCTATCAAATAAATAGTCAATCATATTGTCTTTTTCACTTTTTAAATAAGAATTAGTCATATTAGTGTGCTTAACTAATGAAAAATGACTTAAACTAGAGATTAAAAACTCATTGATACGATCAATATTAATTCCATAACACTGTATTTTGTCATTTTCTGTTAGTGTATCATCTTTAACAAATTTATAACTTCCTGGGTCTATGAAATAAATCCCGTTATTATAAACTGTATTTAATTGGTGTAAATCCTCTAAGATAACACCATTATCACTTAAATTCAGTACATCTTCTTTTAGTTTTTTTAGTTCTTCTTTTCTTTTTTCGCTCGGTAATAGTAGAAAACTATCCTCACCTAGATTTTCAACATAATCCATTTTATAACCACGCAAATTTCTTTTTTTATCAAGCATAGAAGCTGTTGGCAATAAAATTCTACTTGTGGAAATTTTCTTAAGTCTTTCTATAGCATTTAAACTAAGTCTTGTTTTTTTTACAGTATGGTTTATAAAATTTTACTACTTGATCTCCTACTACATAAGCATCTACTTCTTGTCCCTCACCTATTTTTTTATCTTTTTTCATGTTATAAGGATTATATCTTTCTTTTTTACCATCAACATAAAACAACATAGAATCACCTACTTTTTACATCTATAAAATACTGAAATAAATTTTGAAAATTCATATATGATAATATCACATTTATTAATAGCAAAGCTTTTTCCTATTGCTTTTCCACCTATTGTCATTGCGGAAATTATACCTGTTACAATTAGAGTTGTAATGAGTAAGTTAAAACTAAATGTCTTTGATAACATTGTAGCAATACTTATAGAAGTTGCTCCTGAAATAACTCCACAAATATCACCTATAACATCACAGCAGAAACTAGATACTTTTTCACTGTTTTTTATTAATTTTACTGCAATATTTGCACCACTTACACGTCTTGCATTCATAGAATGAAATACTTTGGGAGAAGCAGCTGTTATACTAACACCAATAATATCAAATAAAATACCAATTGCAATGAAGATCAAAGCTACTATAATTCCTAGAAATAAGTTTAAATTTGGAACTGTTATTTCTGAAACAAATGATAATGTAACTGATAAAGTAAATGAAAATAATATAATTTTAGTTACCCATTTTTTATTAACTAATTCCTTTTTTACTTTTTCTTTTCTTCTTGTTTGTACTTTTAAATTTTCTAATTCATTTTCCATTTATTTTCTCCTATAAATAACATTATATCAAAAAAAGACGTATTTACATACATCTTTTATAATAATGGCTTTTTTATAGTAAACTTTGAGCCTTAGGTCAAGTAGGATTTCCCTAACTTCTACAGATCCGTTACCAGATATGTGGTTCCCCTTTAAAGAAATTAATATGTTGTTACCAATCATATGACTTGACTACCACTTAGTGCCCACTGCAATCCTATAAAAGCACTCTAGGAGATTTCCTCACCAATCCTCTTACTACTAGTTCTCTTTTGCAAAAATGATTTCAAAGTGCAGTACTAAAACAAGTTGGCCTACTTATTTAGCAAGATCACTTATCCCGACATTTTCACTCAAGACAAGCTACGCCATTCATAACTTTCGCCACAAGTGGGTTCAAATCCATCCCGTAATAAGTCCGTCAGTATAAACGTATAGGCTTACCACGCAAATGGGTCTCCATGATAGTTGGGTCGTTTGTCGTATGCCATTACGAGCGCCCAAGTATCTATCCCCTCAGCATCCACCCCAAACTGGGCGTAAGAAGCAAACACCAAAGGTTTCACAGATATGCTCTATAACGGTTGTTTAATCCCGTCCTCGTAATAAAGGTATTGACTAGAATAGTGTGCCATTATGGTTACAAATAAATGTAACTGTATTATATTATACACTAAACTTTAAAAAAATTCACTAAAAAAGAGCTTAACTAGCTCTAATTTGTTCTACATAATTATTAATCTTAGATACCCATGTATTACTTTCTGCATATCTAGGTCCTATAGTAGATACTGTGTTATAACCTCTAGAAAAATAATTACGATATAGATTTTCTATGTGACCAACGATTCCATCATCAAGTGTGGCATAGTATTTGTAACTTCCTCCTCCACAACTTGGAGAACCTTTTTGACCACCTACGTTATTACATGATAATACTAAGTTACTACATTTGTATTTACAACCGGTTTCATGTAACATGATTGCTACTGCAATATATGGATCGACACCAAGTTCAATGCATTTGTTTGCAATCAAACTTCCTTTACCTGCTAAATAACCACTCCCTAGACTACGATCTAGTTTTTGAGATAATTCTTCTATAGTCATACCTTCATACACTTCTACTCTAGGGGGTATATATTCAGCCTGTGGGGCTTGTTCCATAGAAACTTCTTCGACTTGAACGTCATTGGTATTGTTTTCTATGGTTACAGGATTATCAATAACTTGTGCTTCAACTACTCTATTAGAAGAGGACATGTTAATGACATTGACTGCATTAGTCTCACGATTCATAAGTTTTTCTTCATCATAAGAACTATCATATTCAATTACTACTGCAACTACTATCATGAAAATTCCAAGTAAAGCTGTAGTAGCACTCATAATTCTAGCTTTTATCAAATTAATTCACCTCAATAAAATTCATCGTGTAATAAAAATTCGTTATTAGTATACTAACATAAAATACATAATTAGTCAATTTACACGGATTTTGTAAAGAGTTATAATGTTTACAGGAGGATATTTATGGATAGTGTAAAGCAATTAATCAAATATATAAATGAATCAAGTAATATAGTCTTTTTTGGTGGAGCTGGTACCTCTACTGAATCTGGTTTAAAGGATTTTAGAAGTAAAGATGGTCTCTATAATGAAAAATATGATATACCGCCTGAAAAGATTCTATCATACTCCTTTTTTATGAGTAATAAGAACGAGTTTTGGAGGTTTTACCGTGATAAATTGAATAGTTTAAATTATCACCCTAACATTACACATAAAGTCTTGAAAGAATTAGAAGATATTGGTAAAGTAGGAACAATTATTACACAAAATATAGATGGATTTGACATAGAAGCTGGTAGTAAAAATGTGATTGAGTTACATGGTTCTGTGAAAAGAAATTATTGTATGAAATGTCATAAATCATATAATGCAGAAAGTATATTTACAGGTAGTGAAGTACCAAAATGTTCTTGTGGTGGTTTTATAAAACCTGATGTTGTTTTATATGAGGAGGCTTTAAATCAAGATGCAGTAAATAATGCTATAAAAGCAATAGAAAATGCTGACTTATTAATAGTTGGTGGAACTTCTCTAACAGTTTATCCGGCTGCTTCTTTAATACAATTTTTTAGAGGAAGACATTTAGTATTAATAAATAAAGATGAAACTGAAAAGGACTATTTAGCTGATTTAGTTATTCATAAGAAATTATCGGAAGTATTTTCAACAATAGAAAAAGAAGTCATAAACAAGTAAATTAGTTAGACTTCATTTCTATATTTATCCAAGTAATTAGGACATTCACAATATATTCTATCTCTTCTTTTGACAATTCTTTATTCTTATTGATATGGTGTATTCTTTCTAAGCAAGATCTACAACAGCAACCACATGCGTGTTGTGCTATGAAAATTGGGTGAGAATTTGCTTTCATTGGTGTTTGCTTACCATCATTTTTTGGATTCTTAGGAGCTATTCTATTTTCGATAAATTGATAGGCATCATCTTTTATTTTATTGATTCCTTTTTCTCTTACATAATCTTTCATGTTACTATTTAAGTGAAAAGAACCTCTAAATTTTGTTTTAGATAAGCTATATAATAATTTATTTACACTTTCTTGACTTTTCATATCATTACCTCAGATATAATTTAGCACAAAATAAAAGAAAAAGAAAGTTCTTTCTCTATGTTTTATAATAATGAGTTTTAGCTAAGAAGGTTCTTCCTATATCAACTCCATTTTGATATGTATGTAAATAAGTTTCATATGTTTTATTTCCAAGTGAGATTGATTCAACATCGTAAGTTTTCCCTTCTTTTGCATTACTATTTGACCAAAAATCAACTGTTGCTACTCCATTTTTATAGTATGCTGAAATATAAATTGGATACTTATATGTATTTTTAAATTTAAAGTCTAATAAACTTTTGTTTCCGTTACTTACTACGGTTGCATCTCTACCACCAGGGACATATGTCAATTGATTTCCATGTTGATGTCTTTCAACTATTTCTACTCCTGCTAATAGTGCTGTATTATAAATAGTAGATGCAATCTGACATGTACCATTACCTATCATCTTATCATACCAAACATAACCAGCTTTATTATAAGGTCCTGCATAATGAAAATATGAGAATACTTCGCCTGGGTTTATTATATTTCCATCTAAATAATTAAGTGCTGTTTCTAGGTTTCTTCCTCTACTAATATAGGCATTATATTTTGTAGAGTAGCTTGAAACTTTTGTATCGATTGTCTTTAATGTTGGTGAATCAGTTGCTGTTGTACTACTTCCAACTAATTCAATTTTTTCATCTTTCATTCCATTTTCTATATAATTTAATGTATTTTGTAGCGTATTTTCTTTATCTAAATAGAATGATGAAGAGGCTTCTTGATAATGAAGGTTTCTATTTTCATCCATGATTAATTTTCCATCAGAACTATTCATATCTACAGATACCTTTAATTTATCAACAAATGTTTCTATATCTTTCTTTTTATAGGTTGTATGATATGAAAATACCTTCTTTTTCTTTCCTTTTATTATTAAGATTTTTCTTGAATATGATAGATCTTTATGATAATCTTTTATTTCTTTTTGTAATTTATCTTTATCAATACCAATTCCTAGGTCTTTTAGTGTATATTCATAGCTTTTTGTGTTACTTTGGAATATTACTTTTTTTGATTGATAACTCTCCTCTATTTGGGAGATTTTTTCTTCTATTTTATTAAGCTTAATATTTGATATATCAATATCTTCTATATATACGTTTGGATACATTTTATTTTTGTATGGTTTTGTTAATTTGTATCCATAATATACCGAATATATTAATAAGGCCAACAAAATAACTGCAATTACTATTAATGAAATAAATAATCTTTTTTCCTTTTTACTCTCACTCATACTTAACCTCTTTATACTCTATTAATATTATACAACATTGCATGTAGATATAAAATCAAAATTATTATTTTTTTGATGACTTTGTTAGTTATTTTATTTACAGTTACATAATTTTCTATAAAAGATAAGATATTTCCAATTATTATCAACTATTCTTACCTCAGTACTTTCTGGAATATTAAAATATTCTTTAAATCTCTTCATATGATAAGGATTAGTTGGATTTATATTACAGTTTGCGAAAGATGGATATTTTGCAATCTCTATTACATTTGAATGTTTTGATGCATTTATTTTATTTATATTTTCCCTATTTTGTTTAGCAA
Source organism: uncultured Mycoplasmatota bacterium (assembly GCA_900547465.1). GTDB lineage: Bacteria > Bacillota_I > Bacilli_A > RF39 > UBA660 > UMGS995. Next base: position 15,058 of record URHJ01000010.1, read on the forward strand.
TGCTTATGTATAAAATACTGTAAAAAATAATCATTATTGTTGTAATTACTACTAATGAGTTATTAACAAATTTCTTCTCAATAGTATTTTTATCAATTATTTCTAGATAAGATATACATAGGAATATATATGTTCCAAAACTAGTCCTAAATCCCCATGTTGGTGATGCCAACATAACTAGATTTGAAACTAGACCTAAAGTGTAGAAGAAAATAGTTATTTTATCTTTTTTATTTTTTGAATATATACACATTAAAATAAAACTGATAATTGTATAAACTATGAAATATGTAATTAATAAAATATTATTTTGAATTGTTAATGAATTTCTTGTTACTTCTGAAAGAAGATATATCAATGTTACTATTATTGGTATGAATAGTAAAAATATATAAGTTGTAAATCTTAAATATTTATTTTTTATTTCTTTTGATAAGTAGTAATTTCCTATTGTTGATAAAACTATTAAGTATGGATATATAAAATATGTATAATAAATAAAGTTAGACATATTGTAGATAATTTTATTTATTATTGAGAGATTGTTAAATTCAACATTTTCTATTTTACTTCTTTTTATTGAACCTGGACTTAATAACATTGTAAGTAAACTAATAATAGAAAGTAACAAATATATTAATATGTATTTATCTAATTTTTTATTTTTTATATATTTATACGCTAGAATAAGAATGTTACCTACTACTAATGCAACTGCCATATGTTCTATAAACATTGGCATAATCATATTTAAAAGAATATTAATAATAATGGTTAATTTTGTTTGTTTTTTATTTTGAAGAAGATTATAAAAATAATATAACATCATAGGTATTACAAATAAATATGTTATATTTCCTGCTACCCAAACTACTACTTGAGAAAATGTGAAGATGTTCATCATAAGAATTGTTAGAGTTGATAATATAAATATCAATTTTTTATTTCTAGGATTTATTATTTTTACTGTGTAATATATGATTCCTACTATCATTAAACTATTAATAATATTCCATAGTACTTTATGATAAGTTAGAATATTTATAAGAATTCTGCTAACAAATCTACCTTCCCAATCAAAATACATTCCAATTGCATTTCCAAAAACATGTCTTATTTCTTTACTTCCTTCAATATAATTACCCCAATCATCGCCAGAGATTGGACTTAAGAATAGGATAAATAAGAAAAATAGTATTAATACAATATATTTTATATTTTCTTTTTTCATAGTACTTTCCACTCCTAATACTATTATAATTTATTATGCTTATAAATAAAAGAAAAAAGGATGATAATCATCCTAAAGAATTTCTATATCATCACTTGTTGGTTGACTATTAGATACTGTATCATTATTATCAGTATTTTGTTCAATTATCTCTTGGTCTTTTTTTATATCATTTGTTTTTAATTCTTCATTATTTACTTCAATAGACCCTACTGTTGGTTTTGTAAAGTTTGGTTCTTTAACCTCCTCGATAATAGGAGGTGCAATTGGTGGGGTTATCTCTTCATTATTTTGATTTGATATATTAATCTCTGGTGGTGTTTCTGGAACGAATTCATCTTCTATTTTATTTTCAACTTGTGGTTCTTCTTTTTTGTGAACAGGTTCTAATACAACGATAGGTGAAGCCAACTCATCTTCATTATCTTCTACAACATTTGCCTTGTTTTCTAAATCTTTTTTTTCTTGAGATTCATTATTTATAGGTTCTTGAATTTTATCTTGTTTAGATGATTTATTTTCTTCTTTGACTTCATCGTCTAGTTCCTTTTGTTCCTTTTTATCTTTCTTATCGGTTATTAAAGTGTGTATTAACTTACATATTTGTATAAAAAAGATTAAAACTAGAGGTATAATTATACATACTAGAAAACCATTTTGTGATTCTACAAAGGCTAATACACCACCTGCAAATAGCATCTTTGTATTTGTAAATTGTCCTATTAGATCACTTGATAAAACTGTTGTAGTACTTGATTCTCCTCCATTATCTCCTCTTACTTTCCAAGCAATAGAACCATTAGAATTAACAATTGAGATGACTCTACCAGTTTTTATTTCTTTTGTATCACCGTTAATAGCAAGATAAGTAATAACATCATTTTCTTTAATCTTAGTTGGTGTTGAAACTTCTTTGTCAACTATTAAGTCATCCATATTAATTGTTGGTTCCATACTATCATCTCTTATTGGTATGGGAATGTAATTTCCAAAGTGAGTTACTCCATTTTCATCTTTCATTAAAACGAATGCTATTTCTACTACAGCTAAAAAAACAAATATAACAATAATTAGTTCTAATATAAATTTAAATATTCTTTTCATATTCAACATCCCTTTATTCTCTACACTTCTCTATTATATTTTTAATTATACTATTAATTTTTGATAATTACAAGCTATTTATAGATATGTAAATATATATAAAAAAATCAGGTGAAACCTGATTATTCTAAAAACATCTTTCTAGTAATGAAATTAAATACCATTACAATGGCTGTTGCGATAATCTTGACAATTAGGTAATTAATTTTCATTATATCTGAACCAATCCACATGATTATCTCTGTTATAATTAATCCTATTATGCTTAAAATAATAAATATTACAAAGTTTTTTTTAGCTGATTTTTCTTTATTTACATCAAATACCCATTTAACACTTGCTATGTAGTTATATATTACAGATACTGTAAATGCTATAGCAGCTGATAATAATACACTTAGACCTATAAATTCTTTACAACAGAATAACACGATGTAATCAATTAAGAAAGCTATTCCACCTACTATTCCAAATTTAAATATTTGAATGAGTAGATTTTCTGTTTTTTTGCTTACTTTGATGTGTAACAATTTCAAGCATTTTTTTACAAAAATTGATGCTTTATCTTTTTTATTTTTTTGCATTTTTTACCTCTATTACTTTATTTTGAATTATTATCTTCTGATTTTATGTAAAAACTATTTAGAATTTTTGCAATCATTTCTGGCCAAAATTTTTTATATATATACAAATCCTCTTTTGTTCTTATTCCTTCACTAATTATTTTTGTTGTAGTTGTGGTTTCATCTATTCTGTGTCCCATTAATGCTTTAGGGATAAATACAAATCTTCCCTTTTCTTTTGATATTTTTTCCCAAGCAAACCAGTCTACATCGCATTTTAAATCTGAGGAAAATTTTTCTTTTGGAACGTTTTTCTGGACGAAACTAACTGCAGGACAACAAATTGAATTTCCAAAACGTATAACTAACCTTCTAAAAAATTTATACTTTCCTAATTTTTTGTTTTTTAGTGGGAAAAGTAAGAATCTTTTTATAGTTAAATTCTTGTTTTTGTACTCTTTTTTATTATTTCTAATTTCATAATAGTCAGTAAAGATTATTGATGAATCACTATATTTTTTGTATGTATCAACTACTTCATATGAGTATTCATAATCATATAAGTCATCTTGATGTGCTATTGTTATAATATCAGACTTAACACAGTTAGAAGCAAAATCGAAATCATATCCAATTCCTCTTCCTGGTTTTGGATTTTTATAGATCTTTAGTTTATATTTTTTAGCCATCTTATTTATGTAGTCATTTGGAGTTGAAGTAGCTATCACAACATCACTTTTATGCTTTTGATTTAAAACTGACTTTATACATTCTTCTAAAAATTCACTTTCTTTATAAGCCAAAACAACAAAAGTGTGCTTTATCGTCTTCATGACATCACCTACCATCTTATATTATTATAATTAATTAAACCCAATTAGTAAAGTTCCTTTATTACCAATTAATTCTAAAACCAAAATCATAAAGATATGTTTTTACACAATCTCTAAATTTATGTGATATTTTTCTATCATATATGAATTTAAAAAACTTTTGTCTCAATAATTCTATTAGTATTCCTATAATAAAAATAAATAAAACTATAAAAATAACATACAAAATAAATCTGAATGAATAAATCATACCGTTATCAATTTTTAGCATTTTATATAAGAGTGGCTGCAATAAGAAATTTTCGTGTATCAAATATACACCAAATATTAGTTTTGCAATTCTATTAATATACTTATTATATTTTATATCCAAAGATTCAAAAAATAAAAATAAACAAATTGACTGTACTATAATAATGGGATTTTCATATTGAAACGCACAAGTGATAAAATTACCAAAAATTTCATTAAAAATTGGACTATTCAAAACTAATTGTGCTGAAGTTTTATATAATGCATAATTTATAAATGCAAAAAAGAAATACAGAAATAATAATATAGTTTGATATTTTCTCTTTGACATATTGGTAAAATGATAACTATCCTTTAGTTGATATTGCTTAAAATATGCACCAATTAAGTACATTACTATTGCATTGTATAATGAAAATCCATTATTAACAAAAAAACCTTTATTTCCAGTAAAATACGGTATAGCACAAATCAAAAATATTGAAGAAAATATTAATTTTTTATAAGTATTACGATCTAATTTATTAATCAATATATTGATAAATGGTGATAGACAATAAAGTAGCAAATACACTTTAATAAACCAATACTGTCCTGTGTTTTCCAGTAAAAATACTTCTCTCATTACTACAATCTTATTTATAGATACTAATCCTAAAGATGAAAGCAAAACCATTATACCTATCGCATAAAATATTGTCTGTGCAAATAGGCTAAATACTTTTGATAGTTTAAACTTACTATCCACCTGAAAGTATCCTGTCAATAACATAAAAAGATTTACATGTACTATAATTAAAAATTCAACTACCTCATTTACAAATGTAAAATATATATTTGCACTATTTATTAAAATATTTCCATGAATAATTATATGATAATATATTATCATTACCATTGAAATTATTCTCATTAACTCAAAATTCGATTTTCTTACTTTTTGCATGTATATATCCCCCATAACCTCTAATTTATATACAATATAATTTTATCACATTGAGATATAAAAAAAAAGGAAACAATGTCCTTTTTTTTATTTAACATCTAATTCTGTTTTAGCACAATCAAAAGCACTCTTTATTACATCATCCATATCGTAATATTTGTATTCAGCAAGTCTTCCGCCAAAAATAGTACCTTCCTCTTTTGCAGCTAACCTCCTATACTGTTCAGCCAATGTGTTGTTTTTATCATCGTTTATTGTATAATATTTTTCCATACCATCCCTATAATCAGCTGGATATTCATATGTAACTACAGTTTTTTCTTGAGTTCCATATTCAAAGTGTTTATGTTCAATAACTCTTGTATAATCAACTTCATGTCCTGTGTAATTAACTACTGCATTACCTTGATGATTTACTTCATCAAGAATTTCTGTTTCAAATCTTAAACTTCTCCACTCTAATTCACCAAGTGAATAGTTAAAGTACTCATCTAATGGTCCTGTATAAATTATTTTTTCAGCAATTTCCTTATAATAATCAATATTATCAAAGAAATTTGTGTTTAACTTAACTTCTATACCTTCTAACATATTCCCAACTAGTTTTGTATATCCACCTATAGGTATTCCTTGATATCTATCATTGAAATAGTTGTTATCGTATATTAATCTAACAGGTAATCTTTTTATAATAAATGCTGGTAAATCCTTACAATCTCTATTCCACTGTTTTTCAGTATAACCTTTTATTAACTTTTCATAAATAGTTCTACCAACTAAACTAATTGCTTGTTCTTCTAGATTTTTTGGTTCTCCAACTATCTCTTTCTTTTCCTCATTAATATGTCGCATAGCATCTTCTGGTGTAAATACATCATCCCAGATTTTAGAAAATGTATTCATATTAAATGGCATGTTATATATTTCGTTGCCAATTCTAGCAATTGGTGAATTTGTATATCTATTAAATTCAACAAATGAATTTACATAGTCCCAAACATCTTTATAATCTGTATGAAATATATGTGCTCCATATTTATGTACTTGAATACCTTCTATTTCCTCTGTATAAACGTTTCCTGCTATATTTTCTCTTTTTTCTATAACTAATACCTTTTTGCCTGCCTTATTTAATAAATTTGCCATAGTAGCACCAAACAAGCCAGATCCTACAATTAAATAATCATATTTTTTCATCTTATCCTCCTATTTTACATTATGAATATCAAAAACATCTTTGTGATTTAAATAATAATTTTTCATATTTTCATTTTGAACACCAAATGATAAATGTCCTACAACTGTATTTAATGAAACAATAATAGCATGTGAGCTATCCATACAATAATTACAAATTTGTTGTTCATCTACACCCATACATGAACCAAATTTTGAAACTTTAAACATTCCCATTTCTTCAAAAAAAGATCTTTTCATTAATATTGCACCAATACTAAACCTTATTGGACAAGCCAAGTAAGAGAATTTATCATCGTTTAGGGTTTTATCCATAACATCAATATTTGGTAAATAACCTCCTTCTCCCCAGAAAAATTCTACTGCATCTTTATTTGATTCGTCCATTCTGTCAGCACCTAAAGCATAAAGTGGTTTTTCAAAACGCTTCGTGTATTTTTCAACTAAATTAAATCTTTTTAATATATTAAGATTCCCAAAACTATTTATAGGAATAGTAGGTGCTACAAAACCAACTCTATAATCGCCATTTTTTTCACAATCATTAAGTGTTTTGTACAATGTATTAAAGAAATTTTTAGTCACAAATATATCTTCGTCTAACTTATAAATATATTCTGCATTTGGAAATAAACTGACAGCAATATTTTGTATTAAAGAAACACAATTTCTTTTTGTACTTAAATACGACCAATTATTTTTTTCTGATATTTTTGCTAATTCCTCACTGTAAATACCACTTGATAAAATACACACATCTACATCCTTTGGTACAAATTTTTTAATTCTTTTAAAAACTATCTCATACGAGAATGTTTTATATCCTGCTAAAATCATGCACATTTTTTTATTATTTTTTGATCTATTTATGAATTTATACCTTCCTTTTAAATTCTGTCTTTTTCTTCTTTTTATATATGTTTTTTTTGCAAAATCATATAATCCTAATTTTTTTAATATTTTTACTAATACTTCCATTGTAACCTCCTAAATTTTACATTCAACCACATTTATATCATTATCATTAAATTGTTCTATGATTTTTTTCATTTCTTCATCTGTTATTTCTTCATAATGTGTTACTTTTCTATTTAAAGATTTATACTTACTATCACCTAGATTATGAATTTTAAATATTTCTATCCTATCTGGTTTATATTTTTTTATAAATTCAATGGTATTTTTAAATGTTTTTTTCTTTAATGTATATTCCTTGGTAATAGGAATTCTAAACATTATTTTTCCATGAAAGTTTTTGAATAAGTAATCTACATTTTTAAAATAAATATCTAAATTTCCATTTAATACATCCCTACAAATATCAGAATCTAGTATTTTAATATCAACTATAAATTCATCTATATATTTAGTTGCTACTTCTAATGCTTTTATTGGAGCAAATAAAGATGTTTCTATACACATATTAATTTTATTTTGCTTCAATTTCTTTAATAACGGTTCTATTTTAGCAAACTGTAATAATGCCTCTCCTCCTGAAAATGTAACACCACCACTATTAAGTGTATAATACTTTTGATCTTTTAAAATTTCTTTTTCTAAATCATCGAGTGTTATATCATATCCAAATATGCCTTTTTCATTTGTATCTTCATTATAATAGTTTTCAATTTCATAGTTAATATTTTCTGGGTTTGAACACCAAGGACATTTTAGACCACATCCTTTGAAAAATACAGTTGTTCTTATACCTGGACCATCATTAAGTGAAAATCTTTGTATATTAGTAACTCTTACCTTCACTTCTCAACGCCCTTTCTATTAAAACATCTTTGTATTCTTCCGGAAGATCATTAAAGTATGAACTAAAGCCCCATACTCTAACAATTAAATTTGGAAATTCTTTTGGGTTTTCTTTAGCTCTTATCAAAATTTCACTACTAACAACATTCATTTGCATTTCAAAGAATCCAACATTTATGCTTAACATTAAAAAGTCAATAAATTTTTCTTCATTATTTTCAATAAAACTAGGTGTAACCATAAAATCTATAACATTTCCATTAAATCTATTTCCAGTATAATCTAATTTTGATGCAAAATTGATTAATTCTGTATATGCAAGTGATGGTATATCTGATGAAATATGTACAATAAATGGTTCTCCATTTTTTCTTCCATCAAATGAGGCCTCTTCATCTTTTGACTCAATTATATATGTAGGTGCACTAAATCCAATTTTTAACCTACCACCATTCTTATTATAAGTTTTTTCTAATATTTTGTTTGTAAATGTAGTTATATCATTGAAAATATCATAAACATACTCATCATCTTTACCAAATCTTATTGGCTGATTTTTTAATAGTTCTACTACATTTTCTGAACCATTATAGTTATTCTTTCGTAATTCATTTAATTCTTGCAAAGAATATTTTTTTTCATTAAATACATATTTATCAATATTGATAATTGAGTTTACTACGTTTGATAATGAAACTGAGGTTGCACCAAAGTTATTATAATAAGATCCACCCTTGGTTACATCTTTTCCTACAGTATTACAATTCGGTACAAACATAGACATAATTGGGTCTATTTCATATTCAATATTATCCAATTCCGTTATAAAGTTCTTAACATATTCTTCTAAATATACCTTATATGTTTTAATTAAGTCTTTCGTATTATCAATTTTTGATAAATCTTCAGAATTTAACATTTCGTTAAATGGTCTCATAAATACCATACTTCTAATATTATTTTGCTCTACTGATTTATTTGGTATTAGTGGTTCCCAACAAGCAGATGTAACATAGTTGTAAGCATCATTTTTTTCATAACCAAATTTTATTAGTTTTGGAATAATTACATCATCATTGGCAAACAAAGGACAACCAACACCTGTTTTTATACAGTCTATAGACAATTTTATTAAATCCCTTGGAGTGTTTTTTGAAATACGTAACAAAACCTTTGGATCAGGCAATTGTAATTTTTTTATTGCTTCAATAAAGATATAAGTTAAATCATTACTGAAGTAATGTTTTTTTTCATCCATTCCACCAAGAATAATTATTTGCCCAGTATCGCCAAGAAGGGCACTACTTTTTAGCCAATAATAACTATGTAGAATTCCTATAAATTTTTCTATTAATTTAGAAGCTTTTTTCTTATCCATTTTTTTGTCATTTTTATAATATGAATCAAGGATTTTGTCCAACCTACCTAAACCATTTAAATTATGCCCTGATTGCCACAATACTTGATTATAAAATAAAATTCTTTGTAAAGCTTCTTCAAAAGATTCTGCTTTTCTATCTTTTATGTTTTCAAAATATTTTATATACTTTTCTTTATTTTTCTTATCACTTTTTTTCAGTGACTGGATTACTTTATTTAATAATATTTCTATTGCCTCTATAGCATTTAATTGCGTATTTTTATAATCACTGCTTTTTAAATTTTCAATTTCTTTTTTTAAATCATTTAGAGATTTATTCAGACATATTTCATAATCAATCGTTGTGTTTTCTATTGTACTTAAATCTGAATATAATAATTTATAAGGATCAATTGAAAATACAAAATTATCGTCATTATTTATATTAATTTTTGCCTTTGAAAATGATTTTTTTATTTGTTCACCTCTATTAATTTTGTAGCTTGGAGTATAAGTTAAAAATAAACCTTTAATTGCAAAAATCAATGTTTTAAAAATACTTTTGGTATACCTATATTTTTTATATACTGTATATATATAATTTTGCAATCCCTTATGATTTTTCAATACTTTTTTAATTATCTTCTTCATGAAATCCATACTGTTAAACCTCCTTTTTCTTCCACTTAAGTGTCTGTAGTATTTGATTTATTATATCAATAGTAAATTTATCTTTCATTACTAACAAACTGCTACAATATATTAGTGCTCCAATTAATATCTTTATACATAATGATATTAAACCTGGAGTTAATATTTTACCAAGAAGAATTACTACTATAAACATTACAATACCACTAATTAAATATTTTATAGAACTAGAAATAATATCTTTTATAGTTATTACTTCTTTAGTATAAAATAACTGTATTGCTAATATTACAAACTCTGATATTATAGAAGAATAAACAGCTCCTATTGTTCCGAATAATTTTATCAAAAATAAATTTAATATAACATTAATAACTGCGCCCACTGTAACTGATAATGTAAATATATTTTGTTTTCCTGCCTGAATAAGATATTGAACTCCTGTAACATTATTCAAACCTATACCAATTAATATTAAGGATGTAGCACACATCAAAGGAATCACAGCATCATAACCATTTCCAAAATATATTGGTACTATTTCAGATGCCACTGCAAATACACCAAATACAAAAGGAGTAGCGATTAACCATACCATATCAATTGATTGTTTTAAATACTTCTTTACATCATCCATCTTGTTTTCAGCATAAGAATTTGCAACTCTTGAACACATAACGGTTCCCATTGCTGATACAATTAATAAAAGTGCTCTAATGATCTTTTGAGCTTGATCATAATATGCAACCTCTGACATACTATTGGTTAATAACCCTAGCATTGTTTTATCCAAAACTGCGTATATCTGAACAGAAACCTGTGGTAGAAATAGTAAAATGATTGGTTTGATATGTTTTTTTAAAGATAATGTTTTTCTTTTTCTTTTTTCTAGATATTTTGGTACATATACCCAAAGTGATAAATTTCCTAATAAGTCTGAAAGAACATATATTAAAAAGTACTTCCATAAATCATTTTGATTTTTTACGAATATGAATATCAATACTAAGCCTGTAATTTTAACAATCATATTTCTGATAACAGTTTTTCCAAAATCTTCATTTCCTTGAAAAAACCAACTAATATCAACCAAGTTAGCTAATAATTCTATTATTAAAATTCTATAAAAAATGGCATAATCTCCATTTATACAAAATAAAATATAAAATAAGAAAATAACGAATATATAAGATATTAATTTTATGAAAATTATTTCCCAAAATACATCTGTTTGCTTTTTTTTGTTATTTTGTACATATGCTATTTCTCTTTGACCATACATAGCAGTTCCAAGGGAGCCGAATAATACAAAATATGTAACTATTGACCAAGTATAACCATAGATACCATTATTTTCTACACCTAAAACTCTTGCTACATATGGTGTTGTTATTAGTGGTGTTAATATTGTTAGTAATTGATAAATTAAATTAAATATGTAGTTTTTTGCAACAGATTTTTTTTTAGCCATTAATTTTTTACACCTTCTTTGCTTTCCATCCTGGTTTATAGACTGGATCTAGACCTTCAATATCATGATTTGCGTCATATATAGCCTTATTTAATATTTTTAAACCTTGCATCTTATTTCTATATAAAAACATAATTATTAAAAAATACTTAATTCTAACATATATTTTGTAAGTAACATAGTATCTTTTAGGCCAGTTGCTTTTGATCATGTTTAAAACATTTCTAATTGAATAATAAAGTTTCCAATTAACGCCGTCCTTTGTTAATACTTGTGGACCATCATGAATAATTTCTATGCTTGGTATACATATTATTTTTCCAACTTTTGATAATCTATAACTATGTTCTGAGTCATCATTATATATAAAATAATCTCTTTTCGTAATTCCTACTTCATTCATTTTTTTCTTGTTGATTAGTGTACCTACATATGAGAATAATTGAATCTCAAAAGAATCTTTATTATAATTTTTTGCTCCTGGTATTGTTTGCAATGGAAATAATCCAAGATTTTTTATTCTTCTCCTATGAGTTAAATCAATTTTTCCTCTATTTAGTACTTTACCACAAATTGCAGATATATCTTTTGTGTCATTTTCTTCTAGATATTTTTTAGCTTTTTCAAAACAATCATTTTTTGGAAATGCATCATCATCTGCTACCCAAACCCAATCTGTAGATAGTTTTAAGCTCTTTTTCAATCCCTCATGGAATCCACCTGATCCACCTATATTTGATGGTAAATTTAACACAATTTTATCATAATTTGCTTTTTTCTTTTTCCAATCATCTAAATACTTTTTTGTATCATCTGTGCTATTGTTATTTACAACTAAAACATATTCTGGTAAATATGTCTGTTTATCGTAACATTCTAGTGATATTTTTAATTTATCTAATCTATTATAAGTTACTAAAACTACTCCTATTTTCATATTACTTCTACCTTTCTTCTTGAGTTTATAATATTATTTTATCATATCATATAATAAAAAAAAAGCACTTAATGCTTTCATTTCACTAATCATTTTGTATCTTTTAAATTTTTCAATTCACTCTTTACTATTGATAATTCCTGAATCAATAATGTTGTCTTCTTTTTCTGTCCCGCTATCATTATTGTTAAGGCCATTACTAGTAGGAATAAAACTCCAATTAAAACAACTATGAACATATTTGACAATAGTTGAAATCCAACAATTTTAGCCAAGCATTCAAACACATTAGGAAAGAAACTAATTATTAAAATAATAATTGAGAATAAATACCATAGTAAAGCATATTTTTCAGGTATCCTACCTATGTTCAAAAAATGAGAGGCTAAAATTATTAAAAGCAGTGAAACTATAATTAAAGTTATTGTTAAATTTATTGACATCTTTTATACCTCCTAACCTTTATAGCTAGCAAAGCAAGGCAAACATTCATCATGTAATATATATTCTTCCAGGCTCTTATTGAAGAAACACCACCTTCTCTTTCTTTCATTTCAACGGAAACTTCTGATACTTTATATTTCTTCTTTAAAATTTCTGCTGTAGTGATTGGTTCCGGATATTCACTTGGATAAGATAGAGAAAAATCATATATTATTTCTTTAGAGACTGCTCTGAAACCAGATGTTGTATCGTATATTTTCTTTCCTGTAGCAAATTTAATAAAGTTGGAAATTATTTTTATACCTATTCTTCTAGATGCTGATGATTTAAAACCATTTGATTTTTTGTCTATAAATCTAGAACCAATAACCATATCAGCTTTGCCATCTAATATCGGATCTATAATATTTTTTACATAATTAACATCATGTTGACCGTCACCATCAAATTGAACAGCTATATCATAGTTATTATAAAAAGCATATTTATATCCAGTTTGAACTGCACCACCTATTCCTAAATTATGAATTAGGTTTATATGTGGAATATTATTATCTTCTAATATTTTTTTTGTTTTGTCAGTTGAACCATCATTAATTACTATACAATCATATTGCACTTTATTTTTATTATTATATTTTTCAATTGATTTATACGTTTTTAAAATGTTTTCCTCTTCATTATATGCAGGAATTATTATTAATACTTTTTTTTTCATTTATATCACCTACTAGCTATAGTCTACTACAATTTAAATGTTTTAGCAAATTAGTAAAATTGAACTAAAATAGTTACTATATAACTTAACATACTTAAATTTACAAATTCGTATATAAACTTATTACTTAAATTGATTTTTTCTTTTTTTGGCATACAAGATATCATAAATAGTAATAATGGAGCTAAGAAATATCTACCTTGAACACCTTCAACAACAATTCTTCCATGTGGAGTCCAGTATAAATACATTGCAAGAAAGATTCCACTTATTAAAGCTAAAATAATTAAAATATTTACAACTCTATTTTTAACATCCATAGTCTCTTTTTCTGATAAAACAGAAAGTATTAAAACTAATATATATGCATATATATGTACATAATCAAGTTTAAAAATCAACCATCCTAAGTTTCCTATCAAACTTTCTAGATATAATGTTCCGTTCACCTTAAGTGTATTATAAATAATAAGAATTAAATATTTTATATCAAATAATGATGAAAGTGCATTTCCTCTTTCTCCTCCACTATTTGTAACCTTATTTACGTCAACACCATAATTAGATATAAATTTAAACAACATATACCAAAGTACTGTAAATAATATCATTAATAAAAGCTTTTTAATTTTACATTTCTTTTCTTTTCCAAATTTCTCGCCTTTCAAGAATAGAATTGGTAAACAAAGTAGAAAATAAGGCTTCTTTATATCTAAAATTATTAATGAAGCAATTGTATATATTATTAAATCTTTATTTTCTATTTCTGAACTACTATAAAACTTCATTAAATATGCAATTACAAGTATTGAAAGAGAATTTAACATAGCATCATATGAAAATGAAATTAATTGTTGAACAAATACAGGAATCATGACAACCAATAATAGTATTCGCTTATGATTTGGAATTTGTTTGAGTGCAAAAATTATAATAGAAAAGCAAACCAAAAAGCTAAATATTCTACCTAAATAAAATATTAGTAACGGAGAGTTTGACATTAAATCAGCAATTTTTACTCCCAACGCACTAGGAATATAACTAATAATTCCCTCTGGTTTGAACCTATATGACAAAATTTTTCCATTCTTTGTATTTTTTATGCATTTCATAATATCAGATTCAGAAACTATATTATCTGACTTTTGTATATTTGCGTAGTCCAAGCAGCTAATATTTTGGGGCACTGTTATACTTTTTTCTGACATATTAGTATTTAAGCTGTGTTTAGATGAAATTTGTGAAATTTTCATCGATTTATAAAAATGATACGGTTCATCCGGAGTTTGGAATGGTGGATACAAAAACAACAAAGGAATTATATAGCTAAGCATTAATATTGCATATGACTTTTCTTTTTTTATCTTATTATTATTTATTAAATAATTAACAAAGAAAAATAATAATAAAAATATCCCTGATACAAAGAAAACAAATGTATAAAAGTCGCTTTTTTTATGTAATATATAAACTAATTCTCCTTTATCACTTTTTGCCACTGCTATTGCATTGCCTGCTTTAGCCTTCAATGGAGTAATAACAAATTTATACTTGCTAGTTGCATTAAATTTTATTTTCTTACTACTAAAGTATTTAAATTTATTATCTTCTATTGATTTAGCATTAAATTTCTTTGTATAAATAATTTTGTTATTTTCATAAAGATCAAATTTATATATAGCATTATTAGTTCGCATGTATGTCCCAAACATAATTCCAATATTTGAATCACTTTGCTTTAAATTTTTAACATTGATTTTCTGTTCAACACTTTTATTTATGATTTCTCCGGTATAACTACTATTGTACATCTTATATAGAATAGTATCATTATTTAAGATCTTAAATGATAAAAGGATAAATAATGCTATAAATAATATAAATAAATATAGATTATTTGGCAAAAATTGAAAAATCCTTTTAACATTTTTTTTCGTAATTATTTGTTGAAACTTTTCGTTTAATTTTTTTACCTCATCTGTGATCTTCTTTATCATAAAAGTACTCCTATTCATTATTCATAAAGGGATAATATATCTTGCTCTAAGTTATCCCAAGCATATTTTTTTGCAGTATTTAATCCATTTTTTTCTAATTTATCTCTTAATTCTACATTTGAACACAACATTTTTATTTTATTAATTGCATCATCTATATTACCTTTTTCATATATTAGTGAATTATAGTTATCTTTTAAATATTCACTGTTACCATCATTTTGTAAGGCAACGACATATCCACCAGTTGCCATCATTTCAAGTGGAGGATATGAAAAACTTTCTAATATACTAGTCTTTATTAGAATATCACAATTCTCATAAATAGTGCCTACTTTTTCATGTGGAATTTTATGATAAAATTTATCTATTCTATACCACTTTTTTGGTTCTTTTTCGTATGACATATAATGAATCTCGTATTTTGATTTGTCTAGTTTATTAGTTATAAGGAAACTCTCATCAACATTTTTATACTGATCATTGCAATTACCTTCAACTAGTATTTTTATTTTTTTATCGAATTTTCTCTTTTTATAGGGAAATAAATTTAAATCAAGGCCATTACTGACATATTTACTTTTTGTGTGGAATTCTTCCAATAGCCATTTTTTGCACCACTTTGAAATGGTCAAATACTCAACATCGAAGATGTTACAGTATGTTGAATTTGCTAATTTTTTTTCAAAATCTCCTGGAGCATAAAATTCTGTTTCCATTCCTTGAACTAAATACTTTCTATTCTTACAATTAAAATATTTTCTAACATATTTTAGTGTAATCCACATTGTAGCAACCATCGTATCAATATAAGCTAAATATTCAGTTCTATAAATAGGAACTACAAATAAATATTCATTATTTTCACTTAATTTATCAATTTTCCTAGTTTCTTTATTTATATTGATCATTGTAACATCATAGCCATTTTTCTTTAAAATTAGGCCATGTTTCATTGCAACCATTATACCTCCACTTACATTAGTGGATGGTAAAACAAAACAAATATTTTTTCTTAATTTTGACTTTATAAACTCTGCTACACCATAACCAGATTTTGTTGTAATATGCTTATCCATAACCTCGTTATAGGCCTTTTCTGATATAGAATTTCTAAAATTAGCATCCGTAATAATTTTTTCAAGACCCTGTTTCCACTCTTTTAGATTGTTGCATAAAATACCAGTTTCATTGTTTTTAATTTGACTTTTAAAAGCACCAACATTAGAAGCAACTGTTGGTATTTTAACTAAAGCAGCTTCTGTCCATTTATTTTCAGATTTAGCTTCATTAAATACTGTATCCTCTAATGGTGCTAAATTGATATCTATTGAGCGTATTAATTTTGGTAATTCTTTCCAATCTACAAATGGTGATGTTATTACCTTATTTTTTACTTTTTCCATTTCTGGAGGCAAATCTAGTAATCCAACTATTTTTAAATATAATTGATCATACTTTTCTAATAATTCTATTATGGCTGGCATGATAAGTTTAAAATCATCATTATGAGTAATACTTCCTGATAGATACCCCATAATAACTTTAGTATCGTCCTTTTCTACAATATCCAATGCTTCTTTTGAATATTTAACCATTTCTTCACTAGCAACATTTCTATTTACATAAACATCTTTTAAGTGTTTAGACATTTCTATTTGTAATCGTTCTGTTGAAGCAATTCCATATTCACATAAATCAAGAGTTTTGCCCATTCTAACGACACCATCATTATAAAGATTTCTATCATCTTCTGACATAGTATCTAAAAATTTAATTTGTTTAGTATCTTTTAAATCAAAGACTAAATCATCTATATCATAAAAACATGTTTTATTATTTTCTTTTGCTATTTTTATAAATTCTTCAATAACAGGTAAAATTGGACATCTGTAAAATACAAAAGCCCTAAAATATCTAACTTTATCAAGAGTAAGCTTATCATAATCAATTTTATCACAGCTAATTCCGTACGATTCTAATTGTTCAATTTGATGTGTAACTCTATATCTTTGTGGATGTGGTAAACTGCAACCATTAATAAATAAAACATCTTTAAAACACTTATCATATTTTCTATTTATTCTACCAACTTTATATGAAACATATTTATAACTTTTTTTAGTCAAAGATTTAATACCCTCATCTTTCAATGTAGTAATTACTTTTCCTGATAATTCCTTTACTCTACCTAAAGCCATACTCTAACCTCCTAATTTTTATATGGATATTTTCCTTTTATACCTTTTTTGTAGTCTCTTAACCCTCTATAATAGCCTCTTAATTTCCTAAATTTATTTTTTTCAAATAATACAATACTAATCATTGATGGTTTTTGCTCTAATATTCTCCAACATGTGCTTGGTTCAAAGTCAAGATACATATCCTTTATATAATGATTATTACGCATTATATAGTATCTTCTAACAGGTGGATAGTTATTACAAATATAAGTTTTACCTCTAAATTTCTTAAACTCAATATCTCCTAATTCATGATCTATTCTGGCATGTACAACACGAATTATTTTATATCCATGTTTTCTAAGATTTAGGCAGTACTCTATATCTATACCATCTATAAACAGCCACTCTTTAAAACCACCTATTTTTTTCCAAATATCTAAATTTATAATGTTACCAGATGTAATCACTTCAGGTGGATAATCATATTCATCATCTATTTCATTTAACTTAATTTTGGTATTATGCCAAGGTGTTATTATACCAACTTCATCCATATTGAACTTATTTATTGCATCTTTAAGCATATCCATAACTTTTGGTTTAAAAGTTGTATCTTGATCTAAAGTTAATAAATACTTAAAACCATCTTTTATCGCTTTTTTTGCACCAATATTAAGTGCTGCAGCAACACCTATATTTTCATTTTTAAATGTATATTCTATTTTTTTATTTTTTGGTATCCTACTTTTATTATCATTACCTTCAGTATTATCAATAATATATAATTTATCTATATCATCTATGTACGTTGATATATTTTTTATATCCTTATCACTAGGATTATATAAAGTAACTATTCCTGCTATCTTCACATCTTTTTTTCGAGCCATAATTACCTCCTAATTATAAGGATATTTACCTTTAATACCCTTTTTATAATCTCTTAATCCCCTTAAATACATTTTTATTTTATTAATTTTATCTTTTTCAAATAATATAACACCAATCATATTATGTTTTTGACTAACAAGACTATAGCAATATCCAGGATCATCTTCTACATACATATCTTTTATATAATGATAGTTTCTCATTATATAATACCTTCTAATAGCTGGATGATTTGTACATAAAAACAATCTTCCACGTATTTTTTTATAAAATATATCTCCTAAATTATGGTCTATTTCTATAGAATTAATTCTTAATATTTTATATCCATTTTTATGTAAATTCATACAGTATTCTATATCTATACCATCAATAAAGAAAAAGTCTTTATACCCACCTATTTTTTTCCATATCTCCAAATTAACTAAATTACCAGATGTCATAACATCATGTGGATCATCGAACTCTTCTGTTGGTTTCTTATCTATTAATTTGGTGTGATGCCAAGGTGTAACAATTCCAATTTTTTTCATGTCACGAGAATTTATTACATCTTTCATTTTTTGCATAACACCTGGTTTGAATGTTGTATCTTGATCCATTGTAAGTAACCATTTGTAACCATCTTTTAATGCTTTTTCTGCTCCCATATTCATTGCTGTAGCTACACCTAAATTTTCATTTTTGAAAATATACTCTATTTTTTTATTTCTTGGAAGTCTTTTTTTATTGTCTGAACCTTCAGTATTATCAACAATATATAGTTTATCTATATCATCTATATAAGTAGAAATATTTTTAATATCATCATCTGTAGGATTATACAATGTAACTATTCCTGCTATTTTTAATTCTTTGTTTTTTGTCATACTATAACTCCTCTGCAAAACCTTTTTTCAATTTTTCAAATATAGCATACCCAACTATAAGTATAATAAAGCTAACAATAAAAGTTATACCAAGCATCTTAAAATCAGGATTAGTCTTGTAATAAAAAATATTTCTATAACTTTCTATTATTGTAGCAAGTGGATTTAATCTTAAAATCCATCTAAATTTTTCTGGGAACATATCAATTGAATATAATACTGGAGTCGCATAGAAAACCATTTGAACTATAAAATTTATTATATATTCAGCATCTCTAATGTAAACATCTATTGAACTTGTTATAAAAATTATTCCTAATTGTAGCATGTATTGAATTAATACTATTAATGGTAAATATAAGATATAAACACTAAAACCTATACCACTAAATAATAAGAATATTCCTATTATAATACATGATATTAAATAATTAATTAAGCCACTAGTTACTATAGAAATAGGAAGAATTTCTCTTGGAAAATATACTTTTTTAATTATTCCTGCATTAACTAAAAATGTATTAGTACCAGACATTATTGTATACGTAAACCAAGTCCACGGAATAATGGCAATTACAATAAATGTTGTATAATGTGGCTGACTACTTTTTAAAAGAAATGGAAAAACTATGGCATACACAAGTGTCATCAATAATGGATTAACAAATGACCACAAAACACCTAGAAAAGAACCTTTATATTTTCCTCTAACTTCTTTACTTATATTACTTTTTAACAATTGTCTATATTCATATATTTCTTTAAACATATCTTATCCACACACCTTCAAATATTCGTCAATGACATCTTTTATATCTCCGTCTTTTCGTACTTCACCATTATAAATCCAAATACCTCTTGTACATAATTTTTTGACTGCACCTAGACTGTGACTAACTATAACTATTGTCTTATCAGACTTTTTTAGTTCTTCTAACTTAGCAAAACACTTATCCTGGAAATGTTGATCACCTACTGCTAGAATTTCATCAATTAGAAGAATTTCTGCATCTACATTAATTGCCACACTAAAAGCAAGTCTCATATACATTCCAGATGAATATGTTCTAACTGGTGTATCAATATATTCACCAAGTTCTGAGAAATCTATTATATCTTGCACTCTTGCATCAATTTCTGCTGCACTAAGTCCAAATATTGAAGCGTTAAAATAAATATTTTCTCTACCTGTAAAATCAGGATGAAACCCTGCTCCAAGTTCTAAAAGAGAAGTTAATTTACCATTAGTTATAACTTTTCCTTCTGTTGGATAAATAATTTTTGTCATTAATTTTAATAAAGTTGATTTCCCACTACCATTTACACCTATTAATGCAACTGTTTCTCCCTTTTTTATATCTATATTAATGTTTTTTAGTACTTGATGATAATTAACTTTTGTTTTATTCCAAAATACTAATCTTTCTTTTAAAGTATTAGGTTTATCATAATATACTTTAAATCTCTTAGAGACATTATCAACAATGATTGCTTTATTACTATCTACTTTTTTCATATGTCCTCCGCTCTCTTAGATATATTGTATCATATTATTGTTTTTTAAAAAACTATATATCCTTTTTTCCTTTTAACTTTAATCCTATTCTACATAATAAACTACTATTTATCGTAGACCATATTTTCTCTATATATTTACTTTTTGAATCAATTTCTCTTTCTAAATCATTAATTTTTTGACTGAGAATAATACTAGTATCTCCAAGTTTCTTAATTAATTCTTCCTGTTGATCTTTATCTAGTAATAGCATATCAATACTAAAGTTTATTTTGTCTTTTGCTTTATATTTTTTATTAATTTCAATAACAAATTCATTAGTATATATAATATCCTTACCATTATAATTCAATGTATTGTAAATTTTATATTGATTTGTTTTTAAATTATTTATCTTTAGATTACTATAGTTTACACAATTAACATTGCAAACTGTTATATAAATCTTGTCTGTTGCACATACCACTTCTTCAGAAAAAGAATAATTATTTCCATTTATCTTATAATGTCCTTTAACATCTTTATCCATATCATAATTATCAATATCACCAAAATAAATATTATAGTTTTCTATTTTAGATTCACTAAAATGTTTTTTCCATGAAAACCATTCATTATCAAAAACTTTCTCATTAATCCACTTAACAGAAAGTCCAGTTTTAGATATACAATAGTTAAATGATAATTGATCTCTTTTTGTATACTTTACAATCATATCAAACCACATTTTCATAGTTTCTTTAACTAATTTATCTTTTGGTCTCTTAATATATACTGTACTCTCTATTAGTCCATTGTTATCTTCATATTTTTCTTTTTCCAAAAATTTTAATAGTTTCTTAATATTATCTTTGGTTTCTTTATTAAATCTATAGCAAGCATAAGCCTCATCTTTTATGCTATTTCTTTCTCCATGCTTAAAAGCTACAAATACATCACTTTCTTTCAAATAGTAATTAATAAATTCCATTATTGGTTTATTAAATATTACAGCTCCATCCATCCATAATGCTACATCATATGAGTTAACGATGTCATTACCAAGTATTTTAGTTTTTCTTGCTAATTGTACATTAGTTAATTTATCATCTTCTATATACATAACTTTCCACGTATCGGACTTAATTTTTTTATTATTGGTGAAACAGTAATAATCAATACCATTTTCAATATTAGGTATCTCTTTTAAATTGTCATAGTTTCCGGTTATACATGTATATACACATATTTTTTCTTTTTTTGCCATAACTTATTCCCCTCGCATACTAATTCACATTTCACAAGCATTCTAATAAATTTAATACCTTGCCTACAATTTATAGTATATCACATTAAAATCATTATTCAAAACAAATAAAATAATGTAAATTGAAAAAATAAACACTTTTATCTTCAAAAACATATGATTGTTTATGAACATAACTTTGCATCACTTATAGTTAAATAAATTTTAAAATACCGTAATATTGAACTTAGAAAAAGAAGAAAGCAAACATTTATAAAAAAGTTTAAGAACTAATTTAATAAATATTTGCCTTCAATTAATCTTTCTGAATTTTGCTGATTCATTTAACAATTTTTATCTAACATAAATATTAAAATCAACGCGTCCTTTTATACCAGTTACATGTCCATTATTACTATATTGCCATATTTTCCAATTTCCTTTGTAATCTGTTACTCGTTTTGGATAAATATCATATATATTCTCATTAGGATTGTCACTAATCTTTGTTCCAGTATAATGTGCAACCCACTCTGTATAATTCAATAATTTTTTTTCAGCAAATCTAGCACTCGCATATACCTTTACATCAATACCGTTTTGTCTAGCAAAATTTGAATAAGTTTCAACAATATTTTTATATTGTTCACTTGTCATATAAGTATAATACTCTATATCATAATACGTAGGAATGCTAGTACTGACACCATATTTTTTATATATATGTACCATATTTCTAGCTTCCTGTAGTGCTTCTGCAGTGTTTTCAGCATAACTGAAGTAATATATTGAATAAGGAATTCCTAGTCTTTTAACAGCGGCAATATTTCTTTTAAACTTAGCATCTTCTAAATAAGCACCTGAACCTATCCTCAATATTACACCGTCAATGTCACCAGATTTCCATAGGGAATCCCACTCTATATCACCCTGTGCATATGATACATCAATCCATAATTTAACATTTTTCTTTAGACATTCTCCTGTATCACTAAATAAATGTCTACTTCCAGATATTTTTGACATTCCTCTTGCTTTTGTACCATCGGCATAAAAGTAATATTCTTTATTCTCTATTGTTTGCCATCCTGTTTGTAAAACACCATTATCATCAAAGTTGTACCAGTTGTTATCTATTTCTACTCTACCTGTATATATTATACCTGTAGTAGGATCACTGTAATAAATGTTTCCATTAGGTGTTTGAGCCCAACCAAAGTACAGTTTATATGAATTTATCCCAAATAAATATTTTTGTCCATTTATTGTTTGAATGCCATTTAAAATTATTCCATCACTATTTGTATAATATATTCCTTTTTGATCACCATATGTTATTTCTGCTAATCCTGATGTATATAACTTGCCTGAGGTTATCCCAAAAAGATATTTTTGTCCATTTATTGTTTGAATACCGTATTGCATAGCTCCTTTAGCATCAAAATAATACTTATCATTTTCTATTGTTCTTATAGTGTTTTTGACCATTTTTCCAGTCTCATCATCAAAATAGTACTTATTCTTACCTATAACCTTAAAACCAATTTCCACTAGCCCTTCACTATTTGTATAATATACTCCTTGTTGTTCTCCATATGTTATCTCCGCTAATCCTGACGTATATAATTTTCCAGAGGTTATTCCTAGTAAATATTTCTTTCCTGCTACGTCTACTATTCCTTTTTGTAGCTTTCCTTCTTCATTAAAATAATACTTATCTTTTC
>URHJ01000011.1 GCA_900547465.1 uncultured Mycoplasmatota bacterium
CTAGTATATATTTTATTTTCAGTATATTTTCAAAGTGGTAAGAAGAAAAGTTTAAATAATCTTTATAATGCCGAAGAAAAAATTAATTCCTATCTAATAGAGTCTTTATCTAGTGTTGATGTTTTAAAAGGAATGCATATAGAAAAAAGAATTTTTGATAGATTTAGAATAAAATATAAATCATTTTTAAATTCGTTTTATTTATTTTCTAGAAAGCAAGAAATAGAAACATTTATAAAGAATAATATGAATAATATTTTTATGGTATTTATACTTTATTTAGGAACGTATTATGTTGTTAATCAAAAATTAAAATTAGGTGAATTTATTGTATATCAAAGTATTTTTGGATTTTACTTTTCATCATTAAAAAACATCATTTCTTTGATAAGTAATTATCCAACTTATAAACTATCTTTAGAAAGAGTTGAGGATTTGTTTTCCATTAAAAGAGAAATTTTTCAAGGAAGTTCATATTATGATATAGATAAAATTGGAGGAGATATCATATATCATAATTTAGACTTTTCTTATCATTATCAAAAACTCCTAACCTCTATTAATTTAATCATACATCAATATGATAAGATTTTTCTCTGTGGTCCTAGTGGAAGTGGTAAATCAACTCTAATGAAATTACTAGTTAGATATATGGAAGTTCCATATGGCAAAATTAGTATTGATGGAATTGATATTAATCATTATCACCTTGATATTTTACGAAAGAATATAGTATATGTATCTCAACAAGAATTTTTATTTAATGATACCATGTATCATAATATTACTTTGTATAAAGATGTTTCTAAAGAAAAACTTTCTAAAATTTTAGAAATTACTGGAGTCAATGAAATTTTAGAGAACAATCATATTTCATATAATGATTTGGTTGAAGAAAATGGATTTAATTTTAGTGGTGGTGAAAGACAAAGAATTATTTTAGCTAGATCTTTATTGAAAGACGGGGAAGTCTATATTTTTGATGAGGCTTTAAGTCAAATAGATATAGGAAGAGAAAGAAAGATACTAGAAAATATTTTTTCATATTTACATGATAAAACAATTATAGTTATTTCACATCGTTTTGATAATAAAGATTTATTTTCAAGAGTTCTAACTATAAAGGAAGGTATTATATATGAAGAATATATATGAAAAAGATCAATTACTTATTTTTACTTCTTTTTTCTTTATTGTTATAGAATTATTTTGCTTTATTAATTTATGTTTTAAGAATTTTAGAACATTTGAAATGATTCAAGGTGTTGTAGTTAGTGATAATTATTTTAAAAGTTACGTAGATAGTAAAACTATTAAGAAATTAAAATCTATAAAATTTGTGTATATTGATAATAAAAAGTACTCATTTGAAATTATTAATATAGAAAGAAAGGTATTAAGGAAAAATAAGAGTTGGTATCATGAGATCTTAGTAAGATGCAAGTTTCCTAAAAAATATGTAGAAAATGATGCAGTTACTATTACTTATGAAAGCAATAAAAAGAAGTTATATTATATTTTCAATTCATGTTGGAAGGAGGAAGTATGAAAGAGATAGAGAAAAAACAATTAGAGAAAATTAATGGTGGTTTTTCAGCTTGGATGGCTCTAGGAATAGCGTCAGCTGTTATTTTCATTGCGGGTGTTTTAGATGGAATAGTACGTCCTAAGGGGTGTAGTGAATGAAAAAAGTTAACGATGAGTCTTTAGTAGAAATAATAGGCGGAACAAGTACTGTTATTAATGGTTCTTTTGTTAATGCATTTGTTAATGTTATAAAGCTTTTGATGGATGCTGGAATTTCGGTTGGTTCATCAATTAGAAGAATTGCAGAAGGAGAAGTATGTCCTTTACAATAATAAAAAAGTATAAGCATATTTTGTCAGTAATTGGCATAATAATTATACTACCAATTATGAACTTAATTGGTTGGTTTTTATATCATTTTGGAAACTACTTTGGATACTTTTTTAGGTATCTTTACGAAATAGTTAAAAAAATGTCGTAAAAAGAGAAAAAAATAATAAAACTTCTTGAAAATAAAAGGGAACTCTGCTATAATCATTTGTAGTTGATGTGAAGGGAGGGATTAAAGAATGGCAACTCAAGTCACTGTTAAAAACGGTAATTTAGATATGGCTTTAAGAAAATTTAAGCAAAAAGTCGCTAGAGACGGTGTCCCTTCTGAATGCAAAAAGAGAGAATGTTACGATAAACCAGGAGTTAGAAGACGTAATGCTAAAAAAGAAGGAATCAAGAATTCTAGAAAAAGAGATCGTTCAAATAGAGATTAATTAATCTCTATTTTTTTGACATTTTAATACTTTTATGGTATAATTTGCTAACATTAAGAGGGGATTAGAATGAATAGAAAAAATTACACTATTAGTGAAATTGTAGATAGATCAGAAGACATTGTTAATATGGCTTTTAAGGAAAAAAATATCTCTAAGGAGTTGTTGCCATATCTTTATATTTCCTTTGCTAGTTTTTATATGTATTATGGTAGTGAATATTTAAATACAATTTATAGTGTTTATAAAGATTCTAGTTTTCTTTTTTCTAAAAGTTCTAACGTTTTAACTAATTACATGGCTCCTTCTTTTTTTGAAATAGATGATATAAGAGATACAATTAAAGATAAGGTTTTGATAAAAGAATCAAAAGATCCTAATTTAGTATTACATAGTACAATACATGAGATAAACCATTTAATCAATTCAAAAAGAAATAGATTGTCTATGAAAAATGGTTATTTTAATGAAGATTTTATTCGAATTGGAGCTCAAGTAAGAGGAATAAAGTCAGGTACTATTAATAATTTCTATATTAATGAACTATTTAATAGTTATGAAGCAGAAGATATAGAAAAAATGATGTATAGATTTATTTATCCACATAAAGATGAATTTAAAAATAGTCAAGTCAAAAAAGTATTTAATGAAACTGGACCTATTCCTAGGTTTTCATCGTATCAAAAACTTCAAACTAGGACTAATTATATATTTAAATATAAACCATTTTATAGTAGACTTAAACATAATCTTATTAATGGTGATTTGGAGGGAATTGATACTTTATTTAAAGACTCATTTGGTTATTCTTTTAGTTCTTATGCTAGTAGAGTAGAGAGTATTGGAAAAGCCTTTGTTAAAAAGAAATAATTTGATTGTTTTATAAAAAGTCTTGATGTATAATATTTTTTGGAGAGTGATAATGTGAATTTATTTGAAGAATTAAAAAAAGATATGATAGATGCTATGAAAGCAAAAGATAAAGACCGTCTTACTGTAATTCGTATGTTAAAGGCAGCTTTAGACAAAGAAAGAATTGATAAAAAAATAGAAATTACAGATGAAGTATTTATATCAGTTTTAGAAAAACAAGTTAAGATGAGAAATGATTCTATTGAAGAGTTTAAAAAGGCTGGCAGAGAAGAGCTAGTAGAAAAAACTCTAGGAGAATTAGAAGTTTTAAAGAAGTACTTACCAGAAGCATTAAGTGAAGATGAAGTTATGGATATAATCAATGATGCAATAACAAAATTAGAGGCAACTACTATGAAGGATATGGGTAAGGTAATGAGTGAAGTATCTCCTAAGGTAAAGGGAAGATATGATATGAAAGAAGTTAGTTCTATTATTAAGTCTAAATTAAGTTAATTTAGATTTTTTTGGAGTTTTACTTAGTTCTTTTGTTTTAATTAAGAGTAGTCTTACATATTCTTTATTAGGTGATAATTATGCTTAATAGGTTAAAAGAGTATATAAATGATAATGAATTTAGACTTACTGTTTTCTCTGATCGTGTTCATGTTATGAACTTTTTAAATATTTTTTCTTTAGAGGAAGAGAGAATTTCATTTCTTACTAGTAAGGGGAGAGTAATTATTAAAGGAAAAAACTTATGTTTAAATAAATTATTAGATGATGAAGTGTTGATAAGTGGCACTATTATGAATATTGAGGTAGATTTTGATGAATAGTCGTTATAAGTTAAAGATAACTGGTAAAAATATAAAACGATTTATAAATGACTTAATCCAACAAAAAGTATTATTATATGATATTTCAATGTTTGATAAATACGTGTTGATAGTAGTTGATGAAGATGGATATGCACAAATAAAAAAAATTAAAACGAGTTATAAAATAGAAGTTGTAGACTCTTTTGGCAAAGCTAAAATAATAGATATTATAAAAAAGTATAGATTCTTTTTAATCTTTTTATTTGTTGGAATATTAATTGTTAAACTGCTTTCCTCTATTGTTTTTGATATTGATATTGAGCATTCTAAATCTGATATAAGAGAAATTGTTCTTAATGATTTAAATGAATATGGTATAGCAAAGTATCACTTTAAAGTTAGTTATAAGAAAAAAGAAGAAATAATTAGAAAGATATTAAAAAAAGAAACCGATAGGATAGAATGGTTAGAAATAGATAGTGTTGGAACAAAATATGTAGTAAAAGTTGAAGAAAGGGTTAAAAATAATACTGTAAAAAGTACTACACCTCAAAATATTATTGCTAAAAAAGATGCGATGGTTTTATTAATTCATGCTGAGAATGGAGAAGTTAAGGCTAAGAAATATCAGTATGTAAAAAAAGGTGATGTTTTAATAAGTGGTTTTATATCTAAAGATGATAAAATAGTAAAGAAAGAAAGAGCAGAAGGATATGTATTTGGAGAAGTTTGGTATCAGGTACAGATAGAACTTCCTAAAGTCTATAAAGAAGAGTTAAAAACAGGTAAGAAGAAAAATAGACTTGAACTATATTTCTTTGATAAGAATATATTTTTATTTAATCTAAAAAGATATAAAAATTATAAGATTTCTAGGCATAAATTAATAGAAAATAAAATATTTCCAGTTGGACTTTCATATTCTACTATTTACGAGACTAAAAAAATAGAAAAAGATTATTCTAATAATTCTGGTTTAAAAGAAGTAATTGATTTAGCAGAAGAGAGACTTTTACAAAAGTTAGGTAGTAAAGATGAGATAATTTCTAAAAATGTTTTGAAAAAGAGTGATAAAAATAGTAAAATAGTAATAGATATATTTTTTAAGGTAAAAGAAGATATTACAGATACTGAAAATATAGAAAATATTAATATAGAAGAATTAGAAGGTGCAGAGGATGGAACAAGTAACTAAAACAATTCAAAGTGTAATAGATATGACATGGCCAATGCTTTTAATTTCTGTAGTGGTAGTGGTTTCTCTTAGAATTACTTATTTAATTAAAAATAGAAAGCATTTTACTTTATATCAGGAGTTGCTTGCGCTATCTTTTATAATTTATATTTTATGTTTATTCCAAATTGTAACATTTCAAGATACTGTTAGTTGGAGTAGTAATAATTTTATACCATTTAGAGAAATATTTAGGTATCATATTGGTAGCAGATTATTTCTAAAAAATGTCTTAGGAAATGTTTTGCTTTTTATGCCTTTTGGATTTTTTTCTAGTTATTATTTGAAATTTAAGAAACCTTGGGTTATACTAGGACTTACTTTAGTAACTTCATTTTCAATAGAAGTAATTCAAATGTCGATAGGTAGAGTTTTTGATGTTGATGATATTTTACTAAATATTGTTGGTGGATACTTTGGATATTTGATCTATTCTGTTATTTCTAGGATAGGTGATAGGGCACCAGATTTCTTTAAAAATGAAATATTTTTAGATGCAGTATCAATTATTATATTGGTTGGAGTTATTGCTTTAATATAGGAGGAAGTATGAATTATATAGAAATATTTAATCAAGTAGATGAAGAAATTGCAGAGGAAGTTGAAGTAAGAAGAGTTTTAGAGTATGCTGCGAAAAAAGAAGGTTTAGAAAAAACTGAATTTAATGTTATTTTTGTAGATAATGATTATATACATGAGTTAAATAAAAATTATCGTGGTATTGATAGAGAAACTGATGTTATTACATTTGCTTTAGAAGATGATGATGAGGTAGTTAATGGATCTGATCATAGAGTTCTTGGTGATATTTATATATCTATTCCTAGAGCTCATCTTCAGGCAAGTGAATATGGTCATTCTTTTTTAAGAGAAATTACTTTTTTAGCTGTCCATGGTTTTTACCATTTACTTGGATATGATCACATGACTAAGGAAGAAGAAAAAGTTATGTTTTCTAAACAAGAGGAGGTATTAAGTGATTGTGAAATTACAAGATAAGAAGCTTCCTAAAAGAAATAAAGATAAAGGTAGTGTTTTAGAACGTTATTATAAAAGTTTTTTACATGCAATAGATGGTATTATATATGCAGCAAAGTACGAACATAATATTATAATTATAATTTGTGCAACTATTTTAGTAGTAGTTTTATCTTTTATTTTTAAAATAAATACTTATGAATGGTTATTTGTTATTTTAATTTGTTTTTTAATTGCGGCTATGGAAATGATTAATACAGCGATAGAAGCAACAATTGATTTAATTACTACTGAGGTTAATCCACTAGCTAAGATTGCTAAAGATACAGCAAGTTCATCTACTTTGCTTTTATGTATTTCAGCATTTATTGGTGGATTAGTAATTTTTATACCAAAGATAATAGCATTGTTTTAGGAGGATTATATGATAGAAAAGTTATTAGAATTACATAAGAATAGTTATGTTCCAATTTCAAATTATCCAGTTTCAGCAATAGTTGTTACTAAAGATGGAAGAAGTTTTAGTGGAGTTAATGTTGAGGATGCATCAACTAGGGCTGGTGTTTGTGCTGAGAGATCAGCAATATTTTCTGCTATCACAGCAGGGGTAAAAAAAGGTGAATTTAAAGAGATTCATGTTATGACATCTTCTACAAAGACAATTGGTATGCCTTGTTTTGTATGTCGTCAAATGATATCAGAGTTATTTGATAAAGATTGTCCAGTTATTTGTTACAATACAAAAGGCGAAAGTGTAGTTCATACAGTAGAAGAGTTGTGTCCTTATCCGTTTGGAAGTGATGATTTATTATGAGATGTGGTTTTGTTAGTTTAGTAGGTAGACCTAA
The DNA here is from genome assembly GCA_900547465.1 of uncultured Mycoplasmatota bacterium. Taxonomy (GTDB): domain Bacteria; phylum Bacillota_I; class Bacilli_A; order RF39; family UBA660; genus UMGS995. The sequence goes on from URHJ01000011.1 coordinate 7,028, forward strand.
TACAGGAAAATCTACATTAATGAATAGTATTTTAGGAATGAAACTTGCGATTACATCAGATAAAGCAGGTACTACAAGAAATATTATAAATGGAATTTACAATGATGATGATTCTCAAATAGTTTTTGTTGATACTCCAGGAATAGCTAAACCTAGTCATAAATTAAATAATTTATTAAATAAAAAGGCTTATACTAATACTGAAGGAGTAGATGTTATATTATTTTTAATTGATATCTATAAAGGATTTGGTAAAGGGGATCAATTTATATTAAATCGTATTAAAGATAAAGATGTACCAATTTTTTTACTTTTAAATAAAATTGATAAAGTTGAAGATAAGACTAAATTACTTAAAAATATTAATGAATTAAAAGAATTATGTGATTTTAAAGAGATAATACCACTATCTGCAAAAAGTCATGAGAATGTTGATACAGTAATTAATTGCATTAAACCATATTTAAGTGAAATGGATAGAATTTATTCAGAAGATGAACTTACTAATGTTTCAACAAGATTTATTATGGCTGAACTTGTTCGTGAGAAGGTGTTAGAACTCACTAAAGATGAAATACCTCATTCAGTTACATGCTATGTAGAAAGTTTTGAGGAAGAAGATAATTTAGTACGTATTCAAGTATTAATTGTTGTTGATCGTGATAATTTGAAAAAAATTATTATTGGTAAGAGAGGATCAATGCTAAAAGAAATTGGTATGAGAGCACGATATGATATGGAAAAATTCTTAGGTAAAAAGGTTTATTTATCAACTTATGTTAAAACATTAAAAAATTGGAGAGATCAAGAGAAATATTTTCAAGAACTTGGTTTAGAAGAAGATGAATAAAATTTGTATGAAATCACCACTATATAAATAGAGGTGATTTTATGAATGATGTAGTTTGGAAATTATTTAAAGAAACAGGAGATATTAAATATTATATTCTTTTAAAAAACATGAATAAAAGAAGTGATTAGATGAAGATAGAGAAAGTAGAAGGAATTGTTATAGGTGAAACTAATTATAGTGAATCTAGTAAGATTTTAAATATTTTGACAGAGAAATATGGAATAATTGGTGTTATGTCTAAAGGTTGCAGAAAAATGAAAAGTAAGCTTCGTGGTGTAAGTAGAAAAATGATATATGCTGATTTTCACATTTATTATAAAGAAAATGGTTTATCTACATTAATTGGGGTAGATTTAAAAAATTCATTTTCTAATATTTTAACTGACCTTACAAGAGTTTCTTATGCTTCATATATAATAGATTTAGTAAATCAAGTTGGAAAGGAAAATCCTAGTTGTCAGATTTTTCCGATTTTGAAAGATTCTTTGATAAAGATGAATGATGGATTAGATAGTAATACTCTAACAGCGATAGTTGAGATAAAACTACTTGACTTTTTAGGGGTAAAACCAATGATAGATGCATGTAGTATATGTGGTAGTACTAAAGATATTATAACTATTAATTCTACTGCAGGTGGATATATTTGTAAAAACTGTTATCATGATGAGGGGATTGTTAGTGATAAGACTATTAAATTACTTAGAATGTTTTATTATGTTGATATAGCTAGTATAACTAAGTTAGATATAAAGGAAGAAACACTAAAAGAAATAAATCAATTTTTAGATGATTATTATGACAGGTATACAGGAATGTATTTAAAGAGTAAAAATTTTTTAAGAGAGTTAAAAAAGATAAATCAAGTGTAGGAGTATTTTATGATTTATGAAGATTTAATTGAACAATATAAGAACTTAGATGAAAGTGAAGCTCATGCTTTATTAATTTATAAGTCAAGATTATCAAGAGCAATCAATAGTTTAGATATAGATGATGAAGAAGTTATAGAATCATACAATACTTATAAAGAGTATTTAGAAAATCCTTCAAATATATTTATGAAAATGACTGTTTTTAAAGATATAGATTTTAGTGATATTTCCAGCTTTAAAAATAGTTTAGAGTTGGTTAAGAAAAAAATAGAAGATGCTTCATTAAAAATGAGATTAAAGGATGATCTTACAGTTTATAGAGCTTTATCTGTATCAAAAGATGCTTCAATATCTTTTATATCTAGGAGTGATATTATATCAACTAGTATTTCTTTTGATGAGTGTTCTAAATTTATTATTCCTGATTCTAATTATAAACATACTTTATATCAGATAAATTTAGAGAAAAATTCTCCTGTTTTGATTTGCCCATATTCAATTTTAATTAAAGATGGAGTACTTTCACTAACTCAAAGACATGATCAGAAAGAGATAATTTTACTAAAAAATAACTATGATTTTACAGAGATACTTTCTACAGATGCTAAACTCAATAATTTAGATAATATAAATATTATTTTATTAGATGCGGAAGTATCTGATAGAATAAAAAAGGATAGTAGAGTAAATAAGATGTAAAAAAATATTGTTAATCTTGACTAATTAGTTAAATATTAGTAGTATATATTTATAAGTTGTGATGACCAAGTTTGGAAGCTTGCGAGCAGTATAGATAAAGTGATTCTTCTAGAATAAATAAGGTGGAACCGCGGAGAAATTCGTCCTTATGTTTTCTGGGAGTTTTTATATTTTTGGAGGTAATGATGAATATATTTATAGGTTGTGGTAGTGAAATAGTTGATGACAAATTCTATAAAAATAGTATTTCACTAGTAGAAAAGATATCAAAAATTCCAGGTGTAAATTTAGTTTTTGGTGGATATCGTCATGGAATGATGGGAACTTGTTATGACTTATTTAAAAATCATAATAAAAAAGTTACCGCAGTAACATTAAATGTGTATAAAGAACAATTAAATGAAATGGATTGTAATGAATCTCATCTTGTTGAAACATCAATGGATAGAACAAGAGAAATATATGAAAAAAGTGATGTTATCTTGTTCCTTCCAGGTGGAGTTGGGACTTATACAGAGATTATGGCTTGTATAGAAGAGTCTCGAACAAAAGAAAATAATAAAATGATAATAATATATAATGATGAATTTTTCTATACACCACTTATTAAAGAAATGTACTGGTTATATGAAAAAAAGTTTGTTTCTAAAAGTATTGGAGAATACTGTAGAATAGAAAGTGTAGAGGAAGAAATTGTAAAAATTATTGAGAAGGAGAATGAAAAATGGAAAAATTAACAATGGAGAAATTAGTAAGTTATTGTAAACAATATGGATATATATTCCAAGGGAGTGAGATTTATGGAGGTCTTGCGAATACTTGGGATTATGGTCCTTTAGGTAGAGAATTAAAAGAAAATGTAAAAAGTGCTTGGCATAAAAAATTTATTCAAGAGAGTAGATACAATCATGGATTAGATGCTGCTATTTTAATGAATCCAGAAGTTTGGGTAGCAAGTGGACATGTTGCTAGCTTCTCTGATCCATTAATTGATTGTAAAAATTGTAAGACACGTCATCGTGCTGATAAGTTAATCGAGGAATTTACAGATGGTAAGGAAACTGGTGATGGTTGGAGTAATGAAAAATTAGAAGAATATATTAAAGACAATAATATTTGTTGTCCAAATTGTGGTAAAAGTGACTTTACATCTATAAGACAATTTAACTTATTATTTGAAACTCATATGGGAGTTACTAATGATACACAAAGTAAAGTTTATTTAAGGGGGGAAACTGCTCAAGGAATTTTTGTTAATTTCTTAAATGTGTCAAGATCAATGCGTACAAAATTACCATTTGGTATTGGTCAAATAGGTAAAGCTTTTAGAAATGAAATTACTCCAGGAAACTTTATTTTTAGAACAAGAGAATTTGAACAAATGGAATTAGAATTTTTCTGTAAGCCAGGAACAGATTTAGAATGGTTTGAATATTATAAAAGGTACTGTCTTGATTTCTTAAAAAGTTTAGGAATTAAAGATGAAAATTTAAGATATAGAGATCATGAAAAAGATGAATTGGTATTTTATAGTGCTGCGACAACTGATATTGAGTATAACTATCCAATGGGATGGGGAGAATTATGGGGTGTAGCTGATCGTACTAATTATGATTTAAGTGTTCATGAAAAACATTCAAAAACAGAATTAAAGTATTTAGATCCAGAAACAAATGAAAAATATATTCCATATGTTATTGAACCATCTGTAGGAGTAGATAGATTATTACTTGCGATATTAGCAGATAGTTATACTTTAGAAGAGTTAGAAAATGATACAAGAGAAGTTTTAAAACTACATCCTGCACTAGCTCCATATAAAGTTGCAGTGTTACCTCTTGCTAAAAAATATCACGGAGAAAAAGCTAATGAAGTATTTGATATACTTTCTAAAAACTTCATGACTAGTTATGATGAAGCTGGTTCTATTGGTAAAAGATATAGAAGATGTGATGCTATTGGTACACCTTTTGCTATTACAGTCGATGATGAGACAATAAATAATAATACAGTTACTGTAAGAGATAGAGATACTATGGAACAAATTACTTTAAAATTAGATGAAGTAGTAGATTATATTAATGAAAAAATTAAATTCTAGGAGGAAGAATGAAACCAATAATTGGAGTGCCTTTAAGATATCAACATTTAAGTGATGGTAGATGTATTACTTATATGGCTGAAAGTGTCCGTAAAACAATAATTGAGGCTGGTGGAGAGGTGTTTGCTATTGCACCAGTACAAGATGTAGCTTATATAGATACTAAGGGAAATGAGTTTGAAGAACTTTCTACGGAGGAAAAATTGATAATCAATAAAAACTTAGATAGATGCGATGGTTTGTTTTTACCTGGTGGTATAAAATTTACACCATATGATAGGTATTTACTAGAGTGTGCAATAAAAAGAAAAATACCAACTTTGGGAGTCTGTTTAAGTATGCAAATGATGAGTTGTTATCAGGAAGACGTTCATCTTGAAGCAAATGAAACTTCAATTAATCATTTCCAGGAAGATGATGATACTTTAACTCATAAAGTATATATTAATAAAGACTCTAAATTATTTGAAATACTGGGTACAGATGAAATTATGGTTAATAGTTATCATAGATATCATGCCACTAGAAATCATATATATAAAACTGTTGCAGTAAGTGAAGATGATTTAATTGAGGGTTTGGAATATCCTGGTGATTTCTTTAATATAGGAATACAGTGGCATCCTGAAATTAGTTATTCTTTTGATGAAAATTCTAAAAAATTAATTGATTTCTTTATTGATGAATCACGATTACATAGAAAGAAAAAACAATCCGTACAAAATTATTGATTTTCTATGTTTTTGTGTTATAATACAGATATTTTTAAGGGGGAATATAAATGGAAAATTGTAAATTGAAGCTAGTTGATTCTAAAAATACTTATGGTACTATGAATTCAGAATCTGTAAATTTAAATAATATTACTGATTATGATAAACATTTGATGATGATTTTGCATGAACTTAGTTTTGATGAGGTTAGCAAATATGAATTAACACCTGATGATAAGAGGGTAATATTTAATATTCATAGAAAACATTTAGGTGATGACTATGATTTTGATTGGCATAAAATGTTTATGGCTGATCAAAAAACAAAAGATGGTAGTTATTTTGAAATAACAAAGGATTATGTGGAAGCAAATCCAGATGGTTGGTCTGACATTTCAGAAGATATTTTGATTGTGACTGAAAAAACACCAGGTGTTGTTATTGGACATCCTGTAGCTGATTGTCCTGTAATTGTCATGGAAGATAAAAGAAAAGGTGTGACGGCAATGGCACATTGCTCTGCAGATTTAATTGATAAGAAGATGCCAATGATGATTGCTGATGCTTTGAGTGATGCCTATAATAGTAGTGATGATGATATTATTGCTTATGTTTCTGCTTGTGCAGGAGAGAGTTGGACATATGATAAATATCCAGTGTTTGCTAAAGATGATAGATTATGGAAATCTGGCATTATTGAAGATAAAAATGGAATGTTTCATATCAATTTGCGTAAAGCTATTTCTTTGGAAATGCAAGACAGAAATATAAAAAATGTAATATATGATAATACAGATACTATTACTGATGTAAATTATTATTCAAATAGTGCTTCTAGTTCTTATGGATTAAATGACAGGAAAAAAGCTGGACGTAATTTTATTGGAGCATTTTATCAAGAAAAGGTAAAAATAAAAAAATAGGAAGGAATTTATATGGAAAAAAATGAATTAACAAAATCTTTTATAGATTTAGATAGTAGATTAAAGGGAATAAATGGTTGGATAAGTGATAATAGAGAAACTGATCCTAATTTTTATGAGATTTGCGATTGTTGGATTTCTTTTGGTCTTTTAGCTCATGAGGTTAATAATAATACAGATTTACATGAAGCAAATGATTTTAAAACAATTAGTTGTTTCTTAACGTCTTGTCGTGAGCAAATGGCTATAATGGAAGGGTTAAGAAATATTTCTGATGATCCATTTCTTAGAAAAAATAATGATGCAAGAGAACTTTATAATGGTGTAGTTAGAGATGCTAGTATGTGTTTAACAAATTATGATTCAATTACTAGTGAGCTTATTAAAAAAAGTTTAAGTGTTCCATTTTATATTTGGCAGGAAAAAAGAAATAACAGTGAATTTAAATATGATAATAAAAGTGAATTTGATTTAATGAAAACTTATTTTGATGTATCATCATCTAATTTAGATAATAATAAAAAAGGTTATATTTCCAATATATTAGAAGGTATAGAAAAAGATGCTAAATGGATACAAAGAGGTAATAATGTAAAAAAGTAATTTAGGTTACTTTTTTTCTTTTGAATAATTTGCTATACTTATAATGGTGATAATATGAAAGAGAATAAAAATAGGTTAAATGAGATAATAGAAGTATTAAAAAATAGTAATATTTTACATAATCATTCTCCAAAGAATGTTAGATTAACAATAGAAAAACTTGGTTCTACTTATATAAAAATAGGACAAATATTATCTACAAGAGTAGACTTTTTACCTATGGAGTATTGTAATGAACTTTCTAAGTTACGTAGTGACGTAACTCCAATGTCATATTTATTGGTTAAAGAAATTCTAAATCAAGTTTATCCCAATTTTAATGAGATATTTTCAGATGTTAGTCCAAAACCTATTGGTTCTGCTTCAATAGCTCAAGTTCATAGGGCTAAATTGATAAATGGAGAACGTGTTGTAATAAAGATTAAGAGAGTAGATATAGATGAACAATTAGATGCAGATATAAAATTAATGAAAAAAGCTATAAATATGTTACACCTTGATCATTTTATACCTATAATTAATCTTTCTGATGCTTTAGATGAAGTATATAAGGTTACAAAAGAAGAACTTGATTTTAATAAGGAAGTAGATCATATTTTAACTTTTAAAAAGAATAATGATGATAATCCATATATTTATGCTCCACATGTTTATACTGAGTATACAACAAAATCAACAATTGTAATGGAAGAGGTAAGAGGAATTAAAATTAATGATATAGAGAGTTTAAAAAATGAATACAATCTTTCAAATGTGGCGGCTGTTCTTAGTGATAATTATATAAAACAGGCTCTTGATGATGGAATGTTTCATGCTGACCCACATCCTGATAACATTTTGGTAAGTAATGATAGAGTTGTTTTTATAGATTGGGGAATGGTAGGTAGTTTAAAACCTAGAAATAGAGATTTATTGAAAGAATGTATGAAGTCAATTATTGTAGAAGATTACCAACAAGTCGCAACAATTTTGATTTCTATGTCAACTAAAACAGGAGATGTATCACTTCCTAATTTAACAGCTAACATTGAAGATATTTTAACCAATGTTGGTGATACTAGTCTTCAAGATATAGATACTAAAGAATTTATAACTAATATGTTTAAAATGTTACAAAATAATAATTTAATATTAGATCATGATGTAACAATGTTAATTAGAGGAATAGGAATATTAGAAGGTGTTTTAGAAAAATTAGACTCGTCAATTAGTTTAGTTCAAGTGTTAAAAGAACATGTCTTAGATAGTGAAGTTCTTAATATATCATCTACTGATTTTTTAAAGAAAGTTGGTAAGAAAGTTTATAAAAATGGAAAGAGTTTGATTAATTTTCCAAGTGAAGCGGAATCATTATTGAGAGAAATAAAAGATGGGGACTTTAAATTTAAATTTGAGATGAGTGATTCAGCTAAGCATGTAGATAAGATTGAGATGTTAATTCATGAATTGATAATAGGGTTTATAGATGGTTGTTTAATTATTTCTATAAGTTTTATTTCCGATGTATCTATAAGATTTATATTTGTTATTTTTATAATTTTATTATCTAGTTGGTTACTTATAAAGATGCTTATCGATTCAAATCATAAAGGTTATTAGTGTATTGCTTATAACTCTTTTTTATTGTAACTTTTTTTGCTTTATGTTATAATATGTGAAATATTTAGGGGGGATTGGCATGACTTTAGAAAAAATTAATGATGATCTAGTTGAATTTTTACCGTATGAAATAGATGATACGTATATAGAAAAATTATTCTGTGATATTACAAACTTAAAAATTAGAAGTAAATATTCTATTCCTTTTTATGAAAATATTAAAGATCAATATGAAATATTAGTTGATCAAAAAGGACCTGTTATCCTAAAAGAAATGGTTGAATACTATTATAATAAAAATAAGGATTTATCAATTAATACAAGTATTTTGTTAAATTATTTCGGATATTATGCATCAGATTTAGATATGGAATTAAAAACACATGATGTTTCTAATTTTATAGATGATTTTAAAATGCAAAGTAATTGTACAAATTATTTTTCATATGTTAAATATAGACTAGAAAGAATGCAGTTAAAAAGATTTACTGATCCAAATTATTTATATTCTGAAGCTAGAGATTTATCTTATTTTGAGGAGTATCTTTCAAATATTATTGAATTTGATTTGGAAAGTAATGAAAAAACATATGAATATAGTATAGATTTTGCAAGGAAAATAAGCAAAAAGAAAAATGATATTTTTAAAGAAGAAAGCAGAAGTTATGAAAATAAATTATATGAATTAAAAAAGATTTTTCTAGAATTTAATAGTGATGATTACTCTTTTTCAGAAATGAAACAAATATATGGCTCTTTGTTTTCTATTGTAAGTAGGGACTTTATACCGTTTTTATGTTTGATAAGGGATGAGGGTTATTTAACTGATACAGAACAAGAACATTATGAAGGTGTTATAGACGTTTTTAAGAATATAAGAAAGAAATTAATTTCTAAAATAGGCACAATTGATTATGATAATTATAAGGAAAAACTGAAAGAAATCGAAACAGAATATGGAATAAATTACAGTAAAGTTTGTATGTGTAAAAGATTATCACAAGACTTAGAAAAAAAGATAAGAACATATGGTAGAAGAGAGAATAAAATAAAACGTAATTTAAAAGTATTAAATATTATGAAAGGATTTATTTCAAGTGGTCAATCAATAGGAGCTTATTGTGAATCTAAAGGAATTGGTTTAAGTACGTTTTATCGCTATAGGAGTGAATTAGATCTAATGAAAGAAGTTGAATTAGGTAGTACTGTTGATTTTGTCATTTCTAAAAACAATGGTGGACATGTTTTAGATTTATTTCAAATCGTAGATGATACAATTGCTGAGATAAGTACTAAAAATGGTAGGATTGATATGTTAGAATATTCACTTCAAAGTCAAGTTTCCTTAAAGGAAGTAGTAGATATAGCACATGGATTAAAAAGAGATAGTGAAGCAGAAATAATTGATGCTTATATTAAGAAATATGAAGTTGATTTTGAACTATATATCATAAAGATGATTGCGTTGGTAAAATAAATTGTAATGGTAGAGTATTTGGTGAAGATGAAGAGAAGCAATTAGAAAAATATTTAAAGAGAGAAAAGCTTCCCTCATTAGTTGGAGTAGTTATGCCTGTTATTTATAAAATATTAAATGATGAAGAATTACCAAGCAGAAATTATCAAAGTAAAAAAAAGCTTATAAAGTAGTGATCAAAAAGGACTGAACAATCGTTCAGTTTTTCTTTTTTGTTATTACTAGACAAGATTATATTTTTGATGTTTAATTAATATAGAAGATAATATTATATTATTTTCTAGATAAAGGAGAAAAATATTGAAAAATTATAAAAAAAATAACAAAATAAAGGATCCTATATTATATATTATAGTGAGGCCAATTATTACATTATTATTTAAGATAGTATTTCATCCTAAAATAATTGGTAGAGAAAATATACCTAGAAATGGTTCTATTGTATTAGGTGGAAATCATACTAATAATTTGGATTGTTTATTACTTATTGCAGCAATAAATAGAAAAATTCACTTTTTAGCTAAAGATTCTTTGACTAAAGGATTTTTTGGATTTATTTTTAAAGGTATGGGAATTATTCCTGTTAATAGAAAGATTCATGATGGTAGTGCCTTAGATATGGCTAAGATGGTTTTATGTAGTGGTAAGACTATTGGTATTTTTCCTGAAGGAACAATTAATAGAGGAGATGGAATTATTCTTCCATTTAAAATAGGATGTGTAAAAATGGCTTATGATACTAGATCACAAATAGTACCATTTGTAATAAAGGGAAAATATAATATTTTTGGAAAATCTGTTTCAATTAAATTTTTAGAGCCGTTTACTCCTAGTGATGATAATCTTGATTATGAAAATAATAAATTTATGGATTTGATTAAAAATGAATTGAAAAAGGAGATGTAGAATGAGAATTTTAGATATGAGTTTCTTTAGGTTTATTGGAATTAAGAAAAGACCTAAGGCTAGATGGAGTAAATTCTATAAAAAAGAAGATATGACAATAGATATACCGAATATGTCTATATATGAATTTTTAAAAATAGAAATGCCAAATTATAGAAAGAAAACTGCGATTTCTTACTTTGATACAAAAATAACTTATGAAGAGTTATTTGAAAAAATAGATAAAACCGCTAATGCATTTCATAATTGTGGTATAAGAAAAGGAGATATTGTTACTGTTTTATCAGCTAATATACCTGAAGCTATATACTCTATATATGCTTTAAATAAGATAGGAGCAGTAGCTAATGTAGTTCATCCTTTATCTAGTGAAAATGAAATAAAGGAAGCATTACAAAGATACTCTTCAGTTATTTTAGTCGCTATGGATATTACATATAAAAAGATAAAAAATATTATAAAGGATACGGAAGTTTATAAAACCATAATTATATCTGCTAAGGATTCTATGGGACCAATTATGAAAATAGGATATATGCTTACTCAAGGATTTAAGACTGAAAAACCTAGAAATTCTAGTATGTATATTACTTGGAAAGAGTTTATAAAAAATACAGATCAAGAAGCTAGATATGATTGTAGTCAAAAAAAAGATACTCCGGCTATTATCTTACATAGTGGTGGGACTAGTGGAAAGCCTAAGGGAATAGTTTTATCAAATGGAAACTTTATAGCCGCTACTATACAATCAAGGAAAGCTTTACCTGATTTATGTAAAAATGATACTATTTTAGCTATTATGCCAATATTTCATGGGTTTGGACTTTCTGTTAGTATTACTGATGCATTTTTTTGTGGAGCGAAGGTTGTTTTAGTCCCTACATTTAAAGCAAGTGAGTTTGATAAACTTCTTACAAAATATAAACCTACAGTATTAGTTGGAGTACCAACTCTTTTTGAAGCATTAACTACTAATGAAAGAATGAGAAATGTTAGTCTTGCTCAATTAAAATATGTTATAGCTGGTGGAGATACTCTTAATAAAAATAGAGTTATGAAAATTAATGACTTTTTACATGAACATGGAGCAAAAACTAATTTAACACAAGGATATGGAATGACAGAAGCAGTTGCGGCGGTATGTTTTGATATAAAAACAGCTACTAGACCAGGTTCTGTTGGAATACCATGGCCAGGTACTTATGTTAAAATAGTTGATGTTGCAACAGGAGAAGAATTAGGTTCAGGAAAAGATGGAGAAATATGTATATGTGGACCAACTGTGATGTTAGGTTATTATAATAATGAAAAAGAAACAAATGAGGCTTTACGTATTCATAGCGATGGCAATATCTGGTTGCATAGTGGAGACATTGGTATGATGGATAGTGATGGTTATGTTTATTATAAGCAACGTTTAAAAAGAATGATTGTTACATCAGGATATAATGTTTATCCATCACAAATAGAAGAAGTGTTAGAAAAACACCCAGCAGTTGTTGATAGTAGTGTTGTAGGTATTCCTCACCCATATAAAGTAGAAGTAGCAAAAGCTTTTATTGCTTTGAAAAAGGGATACAAAGATACCCTAAAATTAAGAGAAGAACTTATTGAGTTATGTAAGAAAAATTTAGCTACATATTCTATACCAAAAGAATTTGAATTTAGAAAGAGTTTACCAAAAACAATGCTTGGAAAGGTTGATTTTAGAAAGTTACAACAAGAAAATATAGAAAAGAGGGCAAAGATTGAAAAAGAAAAGCAAGAACAAGAACGTAAATAATGTACATAGCTGGGGATATAGAATGTTAAAACCAATATTAGGTCCGATTTTTAAATTCTATTATAATCCTAAAATTATTAATAAAGAGGAAATACCAAAAGATGGACCAATATTAATTGTTGGTAATCATAAACATATAATGGATCAATCGTCTGTTATAATTTCTACTAAAAGAGTAGTTCATTTTATGGCTAAAGATGAATATTTTAAGGGTAAGTTCTCTTGGTTTTTCAAAATAACAGGTTGTATTTCAGTTGATAGAGAGGCTCATGATGGGACTGCTAAAAACAAAGCAATTGAAATATTAAAAAATGGTGGAGCAGTAGGATTGTTTCCTGAAGGGACTAGGATAAAAACAAAGAATAAGTTATTATTAGATTTTAAATATGGGACGGTTTCAATGGCTCAAAAAACTCATGCAAAAATTATTCCATATGCAGTTGTTGGTGATTATAAGTTTAGAAGTAAAAATCTTATGATTAGATTTGGAGAAGCATTTGAAGTTTTAGATGATGAGGATTTAGATGCTGCTAATAAAAGTTTACATAAAAAGATAGAAGAGTTATTGCTTGAAAGTCTCAAAGAGACTAATAGAACAGTAGAAGAAGAAAAAAATAGTCATATGAATCGAAGTTAAAAGTAAGAAAGAATTTAAATAATTTTTTTCTTTTTTAGTTAAATAAATTCAGCTCAAACTAGCTCAAATTAAATTCGAATTTGAAAAAAAGTGTTGACAAACAAAAGAAATAAGCATATAATTATAACAGTCAAGAAAAAGGAAAGAGATTTATATCCACCTGATTGCTTATGGTAATAGGTAAAGAGCCGAAGTTATATTAATTATAATTATTAGGTTAAGTGGGTATAAATTTATGCCCACTTTTCTTAGTTTATGGAGGTGTTAGTTATCGCAAAGGATAAAGATAGCATGATGATTAACGAACAGATTAGAGCTCGTGAAGTTTTAGTAATAGGACCTAATGGGGAGCAAGTTGGAGTTAAGAAAATAGAAGATGCTCGTACTTTAGCATCTTATGCGTCACTTGACTTGGTTTTAATTAGTCCAAATGCTAATCCACCTGTTTGTAAAGTAATGGACTATAATAAGTTCCGTTATGAAAAGAAAAAGAAAGCAAAAGAAGCTTTGAAAAAACAAAAGGCTAATATGTCTGAGTTAAAAGAATATCGCTTATCTCCTGTTATTGATATTGGAGATTTTGAAACAAAGCTTAGAAATGCTACTAAGTATTTACAAAAAGGTGACAGAGTAAAACTTACAATTCGTTTTAAAGGTCGTCAAATGGCTCATACGGAATTAGGAAAAGAGGTTCTTTTACGTTTTTCTGATAGAGTAAAAGATTTTGCTGATGTACAAGATAAGCCAAAACTTGATGGTAGAATAATGACTATGTTATTAGTACCTAAGAAAGAGAAATAGAGGAGGAATTAAGATGCCAAAGATTAAATCACATAAAGGTTGTCAAAAAGTTTTTAAAACTAATAAAAATAAAGTTACAAAAATAGGTAAACCAGGAAGTAGACATAATACTGGTTCTAAATCAACTAATTTCAATAGAAGTTGTAGAAAAGGATCTCAATTATCAAAAGCAGATCAAAACAGATTAAAGAATGTTCTTTAATCTAGTTATAGAAGGAGGAGAAGAAAATGGCAAGAGTAAAGAATGGAGCAGTTACAAAAGCTCGTCATAAAAAAGTATTAAAACAAGCTAAAGGTTATTTTGGTAGTAAACATAGATTATATAAAACAGCAAAAGAACAATTAATGCATTCTGGTCAATATGCATATAGAGATAGAAAGCAAAGAAAGAGAGACTTCAGAAAGTTATGGATTACAAGAATCAATGCTGCATGTCGTCAAAATGATATTAGTTATTCAAGATTTATTGAAGGTTTAACTAAAGCAGGTGTTGAAATTAACCGTAAAATGTTATCTGAAGTAGCTATTAATGATCCAAAGGCATTTACTGAACTTGTTAAGGTTGCTCGTGATGGTAAAGCTGGAAAGATTAAAGCTAATGAAGTAAAGAGTACTTCTGAAGTAACAGTTGCAGGTGCTGCAAAGGCTACTAAAAAAGAAGCAACAAAGAAAGAAGAAAAGAAAGCTACTACTAAAAAGGTAGAAAAGAGTGAAGATTTATCTAAATTAACTTTAGCTGATTTAAAGGCAAAAGCTAAGGAAGCTGGAGTTAAGGGATATTCAACAATGAAGAAAGCTGATTTATTAGAAGCTTTAAAATAAACATATTAGTGAATTTATTAACCTAGTGCTTAATTTTAAGTGGTTAGTATTAGAAACTGATAGAAGATAAACGAAAAGGAGAAAATTATGACAGTAATATCAATGAATTATTTATTAGAAGCTGGTGTTCATTTTGGACATCAAAAAAGAAGATGGAATCCAAAGATGAAGGAGTACATCTATACAACTCGTGATGATATTTATATTATCGATTTAGCAAAAACAGTAAAAAAATTAGAGGAAGCTTATGGTGCCTTAAAGACTATTGCTGAAGCTGGTGGAAAGGTTCTATATGTAGGAACTAAGAAACAAGCTCAAGAGGCAGTAGAAGAAGCTGCAGTTCGTACTAACATGTATTTCATGAACGAAAGATGGTTAGGTGGAACTTTAACTAACTTCAAGACTATTCGTAGTAGAATCAAGAGATTAGATGATATTGAAAAAATGGAAGCTGATGGTACATTTGATTTATTACCTAAGAAAGAAGTTATTAAAATTAAAAAAGAATACGAAAAACTTAATAAAAACTTGAGAGGTATTCGTGAAATGAAGAAAGCTCCTCAAGCTATGGTTATTGTAGATCCTCGTAAAGAAGAAAATGCAATTAAGGAAGCTCGTATATTAGGAATACCTGTATTTGGTATTGTTGATACTAATTGTGATCCAGATTTAGTGGATTATGTAATTCCTGGTAATGATGATGCAGTTCGTGCTGTAAAATTATTAATTGGAGCATTAACTAATGCAGTAGCAGAAGTTAATGGTAATGAAGTTATTGATTATGTATCTGAAGATGGAAATAAGAAACCAGCAAGAAAAGATAATAGAGGAAATAAGAATAATAGCTTTAAAGAAAATAGAAGACAAGAGAAAAAAGAAGTTGTAGAAGAAAAGAAGGCACCTATTGTTGAAGAAAAAGAAGAAGTTAGTGAATCAGAAGACTTATCTAGCCTAACTTTAGCTGATTTAAAAGCAAAAGCAAAGGAAGCTGGAGTTAAAGGATATTCTACAATGAAAAAAGCTGAATTAGTTGAAGCATTGAGCAAGTAATAAAAGGAAGGGTGGAGGGCTTCACCTTTTTTTGTTAAAAAAATAATAATTAGGAGGAAATAAAATGTTTAAAGCAAGTGATGTAAAAGAATTAAGAGATAGGACAGGAGCAGGAATGCTTGATTGTAAAAAGGCATTAGAAGCTACTGAAGGAAATATGGATAAGGCAATTGATTGGTTACGTGAAAAGGGAATTTCTAAAGCAGCTAAAAAAGAAGGAAGAATTGCAGCTGAAGGTTTATGTCAAATAGCTGTTGATGGTAATAAAGCTGTTATATTAGAAGTAAATTCAGAAACTGATTTCGTAGCTCAAAATGAAAATTTTGTTAATTTCGTTGATTATTTAGCAAATATTATCTTAAAGAATGATTTTAAGAGTAATGAAGAAGTATTAGAATTTAATGATGGTGGAGAAACTGTTAAAGATAAGTTAGTAGCTTTAATTTCTAAGATTGGTGAAAATATTAACTTTAGACGTTTTGAAAAAATAGAAAAGAAAGATAATGAAGTATTTGGTTCTTATAAACATATGGGTGGTAGAATTGGTGCTTTAGTTGTTCTTTCAGATACTACAGAAGATGTAGCAAAAGATGTAGCTATGCATGTAGCAGCTATGAATCCTACTGCTGTTACTAGAAGTGAGGTTCCTCAAGATATCGTTGAACATGAATCACATGTTATTAAAGAACAAGTTATGCAAGAAGGAAAACCAGCTGACATTGCTGAGAAGATGGTTACTGGTAGATTAAATAAGTTCTACAAAGAGGTATGTCTAGAAGAACAGCCATTTATTAAAGAAAACAGTGTTACTGTTGGTAACTACGTTAAAGAAAATGGTGGTTCAATTGTATCTATTTCAAGATTTGAAGTAGGAGAAGGAATTGAAAAGAAAGAAGAAAATTTTGCAGAGGAAGTACAAAAACAAATAAACGGATAATAATATGAAAAAAATTGTAGTATTTATCATTTTATTGTGTTTCTTTGTTACTGGTTGTTCAGTAAAGAAAGTAAATGAATTAACAGATGCTGAAAAATTTGCTAATGAATTTAATGTTAGTGATAAAAATCCGTTTGTTTATGCTTCTATTGATGATGTAACTCATATTTTTACATCTGATACTGGTATTATATTTATTGCTAATTCAGATGAAGAAGGTTCACTAAAAGCGGCACCAATACTTACAGATGCAGCAAAAAGTGTAAATATAGAAAAGATATATTATTATAATCCAAAAAAACTTAAAGAATCATCTCCTAAAAAGTATAAAAAATTATTAGAAATAATTAATAGTTATTTAGGAAATGATAGTAAAAATAAGAAATTAAAATTACCAAATGTGTATACTGTAAAGAGTGGTAAAATAATTGGTTATAGTAATTATTTTTCAAGTAATGAGCAACTATCTGCTGATAAATTAACAAAGAAAAAGAAAAGTAAAATTAGAAATGAATATATAAATTTACTTAAAGATTTTAAGGATGCTGATTAATCAGTATCTTTTTTTCTTGCAAAAATATGTTTCTTATACTAAAATTGATGGTGAATAAGATAGGAGGTTATCGTTATGAAAAAAAAGAAAATAGAGGAAGATATGAGTAATACTTTTGTTCTTGAAGTTGGACAAAAGTCGGCTATCTTTGATGATATGGCTGACGATGGTTTGGAAGATGTAAAGAATGAAGAGGTTGATGATGATTTTTTTGATAAGCCTAAGAGAAAGAAAAAAAATAAAAATAAGAAACAAAAAAAGAAAGTTAAAAAAAATAATGGTTTTATAACTACAATATTAATGATTTTATGTATAGGTATTGGAGTTGGGCTTTCTTATTGTTATTATGAAGTCTATGGAAATAAATCCTCTAAAGATAAGAAAAATGCTGTTGTATTAGAAGATAATGAAGAAGAATTATTACCTGATGGTGTTTTCTCAACATCACTAGTAGAAAGTTATGATGCTTATAATTCAAATAGTTCTGATATATATAACTCTTTGTATAGTAAAGATGAAATTAAAGTTAAAGATATTTCTTTGGATTATGTTAAAGATGTAGTGGTTAGAAGAGCTTTATATTTTAGTGATGACTATTCTAATATTTCTTTTTCTAAAGATAATTTTGATAGAGCATTAAAAGAATTATTTGGTGATAAAGTTTCTATATCAGATGATGATGTAGCGGGATTTAAATATGATAGTAAATCTAAGAAATATACATATGATGAAGATCGAGAAAAGGAAGAAAATGATTATAAGTTGGATAGAAAAGTTGTTAAATCAATAAAAAAGAAAAACTCTATTGAGATAAATGTTGCAGTTTTATTTACTTCTGCAAATAAAGTCTATAAAACTCCTGATGATGACAGTGTTATTGATGGAGTTAAAGCATCAGATTTTGATATTGATAAAGACTATACAAAATTAAATCAATATAAATATACTTTTAATTATGATAAAAGTAGTGATAATTATATTTTAGATAGTATAGAGTTAATTAAGTAGGTGATTTTTACTTTCTTTTTTATAAATTTTATGTTATTCTATGGGTATAAAATCAGTTACAAGGAGAAATGAAAAAATGAATGAATCTATAATAAATGAAGTTAATGAAAAGATGAAGAAGGCTATAGAAGTTTATGAAAACAGACTTAAAACAGTTCGTGCAGGGCGTGCTAATCCTTCAAGTTTAGATGGTGTTTTTGTTGAATATTATGGTTCTAAAACACCTTTAAAGCAGCTAGCAACAATATCTGTGCCTGAGGCAACACAACTTCTTATTAAACCATTTGATAAAGGGTGTCTAAAGGATATAGAAAGAGCTATTTTTGAATCTAATTTAGGATATACTCCTAATAATGATGGTGAAACAGTTAGAATAGTTATACCTGCTTTAACAGAAGAAAGAAGAAAGGAACTTACAAAACAAGTAAAAGCTATGAGTGAAGATGCTAAAGTATCTATTAGAAATATTAGGCATGAAGGTATAGATAATGCTAAAAAGCTAGAAGTTTCTGAAGATGAAGTTAAAGAAATGGAAAAGGAAATTCAAGATTTAGTTAATAGTTCAAATAAAAAAATAGAAGAAATTTTGAAAACAAAGGAACAAGAATTACTTACTGTTTAATAAAATCCAATATTGGATTTTTTTCTTTGTAAAAGTTTATATTTTTTTGAATTTATTATTCAAAAAACATTTGTATTATGATATAATTAATCTATATAATATTTGTATGTAGGGTAGGAATTGTTATGTCTAAGAAAAAAGTAAATGTTAGTGAACATTACCGTAAGGTAAATATTGATTATAATGATAAAAACAATAGATTTAAGAGAGAGTATGTCAAAATAATTTTATTTGCTTTCTTTTTGTTGTCTATTGTTGTTGGTGCTAGTTATGCACTTTTTACAAATACATTATATGGTAAAGAGAATGTAGAAGTAACATCGGGTACATTTAAGATAGATTTTAAAGATGGTAACATTATTAATCTTGATAATTCTAGTCCGATATCTGATGTAGCAGGATTGCAGACAACTCCATATACTTTCGTTGTAAATAATACTGGTAGTCTAGATGCTAAATACAATATCAGTTTAGAAGAAAAAGATAATGGTGTTGATGCTCTTGATCGAAAATATGTTAAGTATAGTCTAAAAGAAGGAGACGGAGAATGGAGTCATCCTGCTTTGCTTTCAAATGGTCTTACTTTAACTGCTAATAAATTACTTTCTAGTGGAAAAAATGAAACCTTTCAATTGAAAATATGGCTAGATGAAGCTGCACCTAATGAAGTACAAGGAAAAAAATATGGTGCTAAGATTGTTGTTAATGCAGTACAAACAAATTCTAATTTGATTAATATTTCAATACCAATAATTAATATTAATGGTAATAGTGAAATTAATATTGAAGAAGGTGCTACTTTTACTGACCCTGGTGTTGGAGAAGTTAAAGGTAGTGATGGAAATAAAATAGATATATCAAAAGTTTCTACAAGATATGAATATTTTGATGGAGAAAATGCAGTAACTGTGGATAGGATTGATACATCTAAGATAGGAATTTATTATATCTATTATGAATTGTTTGATAACGATGGAAATGTTTTAACAACTACTGTTAGAACAGTAAATGTTTATCATAAAGATAAAATACCGCCAACTATTTCTTTGATCGGTGATGAAATTATTAATTTAAAATATGGTGAAGAATATCAGGAATATGGTGCGATGGCATCTGATAATGAAGGTGGTAACTTAACTGATAAAATAATTATATTTGGAGAAGTTAATAGTAAAAAAGATGGTACATATTTAATTAAATATTTTGTTCGTGATAATACTGGTAACTTAGCTAGTGTTACTAGAACTGTTATAGTCGGTAAGAAAACTGGTAAAGTAGAAAGTAATATAGAAGAGATAATTGATGATAAGGATTCTACTGAGGCTGGTATTAAGATTGATACAAAAGTTGATTCTGATACTGATATTGATAAAGTAACTTATGCTATTACTACAACTAAAGAAAAACCTGCTAATAAAGATTTTAAAACTTTAGAAGAATTAGAAAAGATGGGAAAATATAAAGATGGTAAGTTTGTCATTTTAGAAAACGGTACATATTATATTTGGATTCGTGATGAAAAAGGAAATGTTACAAATAAAAAGTTTACTATATCAAATATAGATGAAACTAAGCCTGAATGTGTTATGGATGCACCTAAATACGTAGGTGTTGATGCAGAGCAAGATATTACAATTTCTTGTACAGATGTTGTGGGTATTAAGAAAAGTTATTTAACTGATAAAATGTTTAATATAGATAATAGCAATGTTTCTATTTCTAGTATAAGTGCTCCAGAAGAAATTAATGGTGGATATCAATATGTTGTTACAATAACTGGTAAGAAAACAGGAGAAAGTAAAATATCTTTAAAGAAAGATTCTATATTTGATAATGCGAGAAATGGTAATACAGAAATTTCTACTTCTGTTAAAGTTTCACAAATTACTTTGAGTGAAAGTAAAACTACATTAGATGTTTCTACTAATCCTACTTATAAAATAAAGGTATCTGGAGTAAATTATGGAAAATTAATGTATACAGGATATGACAAAGATATTATTAAAGTAAGTTCTGATGGAGTTGTCACTGCTTTAAAACCTGGATCTACTAGTATAGTTGTTGTTGAAAAGAATGGTTATGCTAGTGCTACTTTAAAAGTTGATGTAAGTAATACTTTAACTGCTACTTTCCATAAAAATGGTAATGGTGTTAAGTCTATTTCTAAAGATAAGCTTACATGTGTACTTACAAAGGATAATCCAGAAGAATGTAGTATTGATGCTCCTTCATTCGAGGTTTTAGATGGTTATACTGCTTTAGGGTGGAATACAGATAAGAATGCTCATGAAGGTAGTATGAAGGTTACTTTGAAAGATCATACAGATTTTTATACAATTAGTAAAAAAGATGAAGTTATTTATTCAGCTATATTTTATGCAAATGGAGCAACTTTGAGTGATGGTGAGGATACATCAACTACAACAATTGTTAAAAGCTGTTCTTTACCAGAAGTATATAATAACGATACTCAAATCACTAGTTGTGATATTGTAACTCCAACAATTACTGGTAGTCTTAATACACCTATTGTTCTTGGATATTCAAAAGGAAAATCTGATTCTACTAAACCTGACTTATTAATGAATACTACATTATCTTTAAATAAAGATTTAGATGGAACTAATTACTTTGCAATAACAAAAAATAATCCAATTACTTATCAAGTTAGTTATAAAAAGAATGGAGCAGGAGTTTTAGAAATAAGTAAAGAAAATGATAGTTGTACAATCCCTTCTACTTATAATGGAATTAAACAAGACACATCATGTACCGTTACTGCTCCTAGTATTAGTGTTAGCTCAGGATTTTCTGCAATAGGCTGGAATTTTGATGCTACAAGTCATAAAAGTGTTGTAAAAAATGGTGCAATTGAAATTAGTGAAGATAGCATTTTATATGCAATTAGTAGAAAAGATAGTTTAACTTATAAAGCTAATTTTCATAAATCTGGACTAGGGGTTGAATCAATAAATGCAACAACTGATAGTTGTATAATTCCTGAAGTATATAATAATGAAGTACAAGATACAAAATGTAAAATTAATTTACCTGGATATACAATAAAAGACGGATTTGAAGGATTAGGGTGGAGTCAAAATAAAGATTCTACTGAAAAAGCTGGTGGCAATGATGATACTGCTTTAAATGGTTATAGAATAATATCAGATGGAGTTTGGCTTGATCATGATAATACTGATTTATATGTAATTAGTAGAAGCGATAGTTATTATATTTCGATAAATGTTTCTGCTAATGGTGCTAAGTTATCTAGTGAGCAAAAATTAACGTGTGTAGTTCCTTCAGCTTATAATAATACAAAACAAGATACAACATGTAATGTTGATATGCCAGAAATTATTCGTGATAATTTTGAAATATATGGATTTAGTATGGACAAAGATGTTCAAGATGAAAAAACAGAATTTGCACCTAATAATGGTGTGTTTGCAATTAGTAAGAATGAAGATGGAAAAACATTCTATGCTATTACAAAACGTTTGGTTACAACTACTTGGGATGGTAATGGAGCAAATACTTCTAAAACATTAGATAGTTGTGAAATTTGGAATAATAGAACAACATGTAGAGTTACAACACCAGAAATAACAAGAGATAGTTATGAGATACTAGGATGGAAGAAAATTGAAAATGATGGTGATAATAATTCAACTACTGCAGATGTTGGAGTTAATACAAGTATAAATGTTAGTGAAGATTATACTTATAGTGCAATAACTAGAAAGAAAATAACTGCAACATTTAATAAGAATGGTGCTGTTACTCAAACAAATGAACAAGGTGAAAAAGTAACCGATGAAAAAGTCACAAGAAGTTGTATTCGTTATAATAAAATGGAAAGTTGTACTGTTACTTCACCTGATATAGAAGCAGATAGTAATACCCCAGTAAAAGTTCATTATCAAAATGTAAAAGATGAAAATGATACGTGGGATTATAATACTGATAAGGAAATTAGTAGTGATGTTGAATATAAAGCAATAACTAAAAATAATCCTATTACTTATTATGTGACTTATCAAAAAAATGGAGTAGGTGTTACTAAAATAGGTAAGGAAAGTGATAGTTGTACAATACCTTCTACTTATAATGGTAAGGAACAAAATACTTCTTGTACAGTTGATGCACCAACTATTGATGTAGAAAGTGGTTATACAGCAATAGGTTGGGATTTTGATGCTACGAGTCATAATAGTGCTGTAAAAAATGGAAAGATTACAATTACAAATGATAGTGTCTTATATGCAATTAGTAGAAAAGATAGTATAACATATACAGCTAATTTCCATAAAAATGGAGTAGGAGTTAGTAAAATATCATCTACTAATGATAGTTGTACAATACCAGAAGTGTTTAATAATGAAGTACAAGATACAAAGTGTAAGATAGGATTACCAACAATAACAGTTACTGGTTTATATTATGAATTAGGTTGGAGCCAAGATAAGGAAGCAACAACAAAAGCTATAAACTCTGATGATACAGCTTTAAATGGTTATAGAGAAATAGATGATGGTGTATATCTAGATCATAATACAGACTTATATTCTATATCTAAAAAAGATCAATTAGATTTAAGTGCTGAATTCTATGAAAATGGTACGACATTAATAGGAGAAAAAGTAGTTTCTTGTACATTAAAAGAAGTCTATAATAATGAAGTAAGAGCTGATAATTGTATTCTTGATATACCAACAATTCAAAGAGATAATTTTGATATTATAGGATATAATACTGATTCTAATGGTAAAACTAATGATGATAGCATTGATATGAAGGCTCATCAAATAAATATTGATAAAAATAATAATGATAATAAATATTATGCAATATCAAAAAGAAAAATTGATATAACATATGATAAAAATGGTGTAACATCACTTACTAAAGATAGTGATACTTGTACTATTTGGAATGCAGCTACTAGTTGTGAGATTACAACACCAAAAATTACAAGAGATGGTTTTGAAATTCATGGATATAGTACAGATAAAGATGCAACTTCTGATAATAATAATTTGGTACCTCATAATTCAAAATACTTAGTTGATGAAAATCATAAATATTATGCTATTACAAGTAAATATATAGAAGATAAATTTTATATAAATGGTGCATTAGGACTTACTGATGTATCAGGTAAGATTGTTAATACAGATGTTAATCGTAGTTGTACAATATATAATAGAGAGACAAAATGTAGTATTACAACACCAGCTATAGCAGCTAGTTATAATACACCAGATATTGTTGGTTTTGCTACTAAGAGTAATGCAACAGTTAAGGACTTAGATCCAAATCAAACTATTGATGTTACGGATAAAGTTGATTATTATGCTATAACTAAGAAAGATGCTATAACTTATAGTGCTTCATATCATAAAGATGGTATTGGTGTAACAGCTATAGAAAAAACTACTGATAGTTGTACAATTCCAACTGTATATAACGGTATGAGGCAAGATGATTATTGTACTGTAACTCTTCCTAATATTAGTGTTGAAAATGATCAGTATGAAGCATTAGGTTGGAGTCAAAATGCTGATGCACAACAAGAAGTGTTGAGTAATGATTATAGTGCAGTTAATGGATATATGGGAATAGGTCAAAAAATAAGATTGGATAAAAATATATCATTAACTTCTATAGTACGTAAAAAAACTATTACTTTAAAAGGATACTTCTATAGAAATGGTGCAAAATCATTAACTTATACTTCTAATGGTAGAATTGTAGATAGTACAGATGATGTAGTTACAGTTACATGTGATTTGGAAGCTACTTATAATAATCATAAACAAGCAACAAGTTGTAGTATAACTTCACCAATAATAAATGCAAGTGAAAATACTCCAGAGGTTATTGGTTTTGCTAATAATAGTACTGATATATTAAAAAGTTTAGATCCAAATAAAGTATTTGATATTACGAGTGATGTAACGTATTATGCAATTACAAAGAAGAGTAGTATTACATTAAATGCTAACTTTAATGCTAATAATTCAACTATTTCTGATACAGCAGAAAAAAGATGTACATTAAAAGAAACTTATAATGGTAATAAACAAGATACTACTTGTAGTGTTACACCTCCTAAGGTAACAGTTCCTAGTAATACACCTGATTTCTTAGGATGGAATTTAAATAGTAATGATCAAAAGAATAACACAAATTATAATTTAGATAATAACATTTTAACTTTATCTGAAGATGTAAATGGTAATATATGGTACGCTATTACTGAGAAAAAGGAAGTATATTACAATGTAAATTATAAAATAGGTGATCATGTTAAGAGTATTTCAAAAAATAGTGGTAGATGTAAGATTGATGCTACTTATAATGGAGAAGCTCAAACAAAAACATGTATTATTGGAGAAAAGGATACAGAAAATAATCCTATTATAACGGCAGATGTAGGATATACATCATTAGGATGGAGTCAATTAAAGGGAACAACAGTTGGTTCTCCGGTTGTAGTTTTAACAAAAGATAATATGACATTCTATGCTAATGCATCTGCAAATCATTACAATATTGAGTTCTATACAGATGATCATATATATCATACAATTTCAGCTACTTATGATGAAGCATTTACATTACCTACAATAAAATCTATTAGTTTAACTAAGAGAGGATATACATTTAAGAAATGGATATCTGAAGGAGTAGATTATGCTGATGGAGTAAAGGTTAGTAAAAACTTAGCTAGTGAAGAGGGCGCTAAAGTAAGATTTGATGCTGTATGGAGTGATGAAGAAAAGCCAGTATGTAGATTTACAACAATAGGTTCAACTACAACCCTTAATACTACAACAGCAAGATTAGAGTGTACTGATACAGGTAGTGGAGTTGTTAAGACAACATTACAACCATCTGATTTTTCGGTATCAGATGCTAAAGTAGGAAAGGTCGTATCAGTAGCAAGTCCAGTTGAAATGACTGATGGCTATTATTGGGATTTGACAGTTCAAGGATTAAGTGTTGGTTCATTTGATATTACGTTTGGAGCTAATAAAATTTCAGATTCTGATCAACATTATCCACATGAAATAACTACTAAAAACTTTAATGATCAGGTTACATCAACTTCTAAAGTGAATGTAGCAGGACGTGTTTATTCAGTAAATTATACAAAAGGAAATTATGTTAGTGGTATTTCTTCAACAACAGGGGCATGTACAACAACAGGTTCTAATATAGCTTGTAATGTTGTACTACCTGGTATTACAGCTAATAGAGGATATACAGTTAGTGGATGGTCCAATGGAAGTACAATAACAGATGTTGGTGAAAACTATGAATTAAATGAAAATAACACATCATATAGTGGTCAACCAACATCAAGACAAACTTTAACTTTAACAGCAATAGCAAAAGATATTACACCACCTGTATGTAGTATTAGTGAGAATACAAGTAATTGGACTCAATCAGCAATATTAAGTATTTCAGCTAGTGATGATGGTAGTGGTTTAGCTAATGATGCTTATTCTTGGACTTCTAAGACTACTGGATTTACCTCTGATAATACTACAACTGTTAATAAAAATACTACTTACACTGCTTATGTTAGGGATAAAGATGGTAATGTTGGCAGTTGTTCTAAGACTATTTCTAATATTGATACTACTAAACCTGTGTGTACCTTTGATAATCCTTCTGATACCACTATTGTTTCTGGTAATACTGCAACTGTTAAATTAAGCTGTACAGATACTCAAGGTGGTATTACAGATGTTTCTAGAAATCTATCAGCTAATAGTTTTTCTATTACTAATTCTAGTGGTGCTACTGTTAGTTATGCTAAGATAAAATCAGTTTCAGCTCCGACAGCAATTACTAGTGGTTACTCTTATGATGTTACTATTCAGGGTGTATCTTATGGTGACTTTGTTCTTAACTTATTGGGTGATAATATTATAGATGCGGCTGGTAATGCTAATAACAGGGTTACGTCTAACTCTATGACAGCTTATAATAAAGCAGAAGTTGGTACTTGTAACCCAGGATTGGTATATAATGGAGGATCTCAAACTTTGGCAAGTGGTGGAACTGGTATTTCATTTGCTAATAATTCTCGTATTAATCAAGGCAGTCAAGAAGTTACTATGACACCTACTACGGGCTATATGTTTAGTGATGAAGCTTCTTCTAAAACTACAGATTGTAGTATTTCGAAAAGAAGTGTTACATTTAAAGCCAATGATTCTTTAAATATCCCATATGATGGTAATGAACATACTAATCATTCTGCTAGTGTTACTGATGGTAGTTTAGTTAATGGGCATACTGCTTCATTTACTTTTGATTCAAATAGTAAATTAACAAATGTTGGTTCTGTTTCTAACGTCATTACAGCAGTTGTAATTAAAGATTCAAGTAGTAATGTTGTTACAACTAACTATGATGTTAAAACAACTAATGGTACACTTCAAGTTATCAAGTCTGCTTCTACCAATCCAACGTTAACAGCATATAGTGGTACTTATGATGGTAAACCTCATTCTATTGGTGTTAGTGGAGGTAGTGGTGGTACTATAAAATATAGTACTGATAAGAGTACTTGGTCTACTGAGAATCCTACAGTAACTGATGCAACTAATAGTGGGGCTGTAACAGTTTATGTAAAAGTGTTTGGAGATAGTAATCATAATGATTCAAGTATTATTTCATCGACTATTACTATTTATAGAGCAAGTTCTTCAATTTCATTTACATCAAGAGGAGGAACATATAGTGGTAGTGTAATTGGTGCTACAGCATCTGGATTAGGAAGTATAACATATACATATTATTCAGATAGTGGATGTAAAACAGCTATATCAACACCAATAGATGCTGGAACATATTATGTACAAGCAAAAAGTGCTGGTGATGGAAATCATTATGGAGCAACATCATCATGTTCATCGCATGTGATTTCGAAAAAACAATTAACTGTATCATGGAAATCTGGTGACACCTTTACATATGACGGTAAGGAACATTCAAGAGAGTTAACGTCTTCTGCATTAACAGGAGTTAATTCAGAAACGGTAAATTTAACAACAAGTGGTAAAGGTGTTAACGCATCAGATAGTGAATATACAACAACAGCAAGTATTTCATCAGTAACAGGTGGTAGAGCAAAAGCAAGTAACTATTCACTAACTAATTCAGCTGGTAAATTTAAAATAAATAAGGCTAGTTCAACAACAACATTTAAATCAACCGGAGGAACATATAGTGGTAGTGCAATTGGTGCTACAGCATCTGGATATGGAAGCATAACATATACATATTATTCAGATAGTGGTTGTAAAACAGCTATATCAACACCAATAGATGCTGGAACATATTATGTACAAGCAAAAAGTGCTGGTGATGGAAATCATTATGGAGCAACATCATCATGTTCATCGCATGTGATTTCGAAAAAACAATTAACGGTTTCTTGGGATTCTACAAGTTCATTTACATATGACGGTAAGGAACATTCAAGAGCATTAGCAGCAACAAAATTAACAGGAGTTAATTCAGAAACGGTAAATTTAACAACAAGTGGTAAAGGCGTTAACGCATCAGATAGTGAATATACAACAACAGCAAGTATTTCATCCGTAACAGGTGGTAGAGCAAAAACAAGTAACTATTCATTAAGTAATAGTTCAGCTAAGTTTAAAATAAATAAGGCAGGTTCAACAACAACGTTTACGTCAACAGGAGGAACATATAGTGGTAGTGCAATTGGTGCTACAGCATCTGGATATGGAAGCATAACATATACATATTATTCAGATAGTGGTTGTAAAACAGCTATATCAACACCAATAGATGCTGGAACATATTATGTACAAGCAAAAAGTGCTGGTGATGGAAATCATTATGGAGCAACATCATCATGTTCATCGCATGTGATTTCGAAAAAACAATTAACTGTATCATGGAAATCTGGTGACACCTTTACATATGACGGTAAGGAACATTCAAGAGAATTAACGTCTTCTGCATTAACAGGAGTTAATTCAGAAACTGTAAACTTAACAAAAAGTGGTACAGGCGTTAATGCATCAGATACTGAATATACAACAACAGCAAGTATTTCATCCGTAACAGGTGGTAGAGCAAATAAAAACAATTATTCGCTAAGTAATAGTTCAGCTAAATTTAAAATAAATAAGGCTACACCAACTATTTCGATGGATACTATTTCTTCTCCGATAGTTGGTACTACGCAAACATATCATTACTATTATAATGGAAATGGTACTGTTTCTTGCTCTTCATATTCTACTGAAACAGCAACATGTTCTGTAAATACTACTAATAAAACGGTTACCTTAAAATACATAAAGACTGGTTGGAATAAAATAATTTTATCAGCAACGAGTACTACAAATTATAATAGTGCAAGTACATCAGCAATTTCGTTCACTGTGTTAGGTGCAACTAGAACAGCTACTGTCTATGCTAATGGTAATACATTAAGTACTCCTGGTGAATGCTCTGCATCTGGTTCTAACAGAATTTGTTCTTGTACTTCATCAGGTACTTCTACTAGTTGTAATGTGACTTTACCTACTGTTTCTAACAGTACTACTCCTTCTGTTTGTGGTTACAGTGGTTCTTCTTCACCGCCAGGAAATTCTTCATGTAGTATTTCTAGTGGTGCTACAATAACTTTGAGTAGTTCTCCTAGTTATTACGCTCAGACTTACAAAAATAGTAAAACATATAAAGCAAGTTTTGAAAAGGCTAGTACAGGTATTAGTTCTATTGGTTCTAATTCATTATCGTGTTCTATTCCTGCTGTATATAATGGTACTGCTCAAGCAAGTTCTTGTAATATAACTTTACCTAGTATTACAGTTGCAACGGGATATGCATCGCCTGTATGGAGAAATACTCAAGATCTTGGTACTGATCTGCAACCTAATACCAGTAAAAGTATTTCTGATGATACATCATTTATAGCCACAGCAACAGTAAAGGTTCCACCAACAATTAGTATATTAAGCCAAGCGGGTGCTAATACGTTGGATCAGTTTTCAAATTATACAAATAATTCTGGTTGTAAAAATGCTCCGTATACAACTGTTTCGGTTGTAATAAAACCTAGTCTATCTTCTCTTTATACTAGTGGCACACACACTGCTACATTAAAGATAGGTGGGAACACAATAACTACAGCTAATATAAGTAATTATTCATCTACATCAGGAGCAACATCGGACCGAGCTAAGGTTGAGTTTCAAATAAATTGTGGTCTTACGGTGTTTTATGCTAGTACTGGTAAGGTAACTGTTGATATTCCTTATGGTGTATTTGTTTCAACGTATTCTGGTGCATACAATAAAGCTACTACGTTAGATACGGGATATTCAAAAACAGTGCATTAATCAGTAATATTTTACACAAAAAATTTTATAAACATAATTATTATTGGAAATATAAAGAGAACAATGTTCTCTTTTATTATGTCTTGAAATGAAAAAATGATAGGGAACCTACTATTTTGGTGAGATGAAGAACGATTACATAGAAAATACTTATTTCATATATGACGAAATTATCAATATTACATAGTCTTTGCATCTAGACAATTTTATGTGGTTATAGGGGGATATATATGTTAGCAAAGTAGAATAAGTGTATTGTTATTTATTTAGATAGAAGGATATTATGCGGGTACTGTAACAATTAATAAAAATACAATTAAAAGTTATATACAAAACTCAAAATAGAGTACAAAGAAAAAAATTAATGGAATAAATTTTGGATGAGTAAGTTTCAGTTCCATCACAATTGTAAGAGTAACTATTTAAATCATTAATCTGATAAATTAAAACGTATTACTACTATCATCTGTTTATAGGAAATTGTAATTCAATATGATTAGTAGGGAATGTTAAACTATTAAAAGAACTAAAAATTTTGGGATAGATTTTTTTTATTAATTTTATTATAATAATTTTGGAGGGTTTGTTATGGATGATTTAGAAAAATTAGTTAGAGATAACTTATTTTGTGATTTATATAATAGTGTACTAAATGGTAGTGAAGTAACTGATGAAGAAAAAGAATTTTTAATTTCCGAGATTGAAAATTATATGAAAAACCAATTGATGACAACTGAAGAAACATTTCATAAATTTAAGTCTATGCTTCCTTTAATTCCGTATTTGATAAAAAGTTTAGATTTTGGACCTGGTTATAGAGAGAATTATCTTGGTGTACGAAAAGGAATGAAACAAGTAATTGAACATAAAAAATTAATACTTGGTGGTGTTAAAATCACTTATAATAATATGAGTGATAATAATATTTATACTTTAGTAAAACAGAGTAGAGAAAATGTAGTATTTGATGAATTTTTTAGTAATTATATTGATAAGTTTTATGATAATTTAACTAGTGAAAATCCTGATTATGAATATGGTGTTGGTAAATATTTTGCTAAGCATATGGATAAGACTAGAGGAAAAATATTGACCTTGTCTAGACAGTATCAAAGATAGATTTATTATATTTGTATAGTAAATCTTTTTTTTTATAAAATCTATAAAAAAATGTAGAATTATGATATCATATTAATAGTATGATAGGAGTGAGAGTATGAATAA
>URHJ01000012.1 GCA_900547465.1 uncultured Mycoplasmatota bacterium
TTAATATCCTCCAAAACCACTGTTGGGAGTTCGATTCTCTCATCCCCTGCCATTTAGAATTTTTAAGTAACAGAGATGTTGCTTTTTTTTATGGATTATTATCATTTAACTGATTTTATCATAACACATGATAGTCACATCGTCTAGATAATTCATTTTCTATATAGTTTTAGTTGACATTTTAATTTGAATAAAACAAAAAAAGTACCTAACTCAGTAGTACTCTTCTAATAATTAGTATTTTCTTCAACAACTGGTTCTGATATTCCAACACCTGTATTTGGATTTAGTTTTGTATATATTAAATCAGTTCCATATAATAGTAATAGTATTATACACAGTATTTTCTTTAACTTTGGATTTATTTTTTGATATAAGTTATCTAATATTGGAGCGATTATGTATGTAAATCCACAACCACCTAAGCCAAAGAACAATAATCCTTCTAGGCATATTCTTCCTTGTATATTTAAAAAGTAACCACTATAATCCCAATATCTTAGGTGTTTAAATGTTTCTAAATACCAAGCAGTTAAGTATTCTACAATTCCACAAAGTACAAATGCTAAAATAAATAGTAGTCGTGGATTATCTCTGTACTTCTTTAATAAAACTAAGATTAGTACTCCACCAAATCCATATATTGGTAACCAAGGTCCGTACATTGTTCCTCTATTAACAAATTCTCCTGTATTAAGACAATGCAAGAATACTTCCCAAACCCAACCAAATATAGAAAATGTAAAGAATAATAAAATATAAGTAGTAATACTATAGTTTTTATCATAGTTTATATTATTTAACCACTTTCTAAATTTTCCTTTATATCTATCATCTGGACATACTTTATTAACTGGTTCTTCTATTTCCAAAGCTTTATCATTTAATAAATTGTCTAAATTATTTTCTCTTTTCTTATCATTTCTTAATTTCATGTATATTTCTGCATATAGAGTTTCTTTATATATATCTGAATAAAAGATTCCACTTAGATTAAATGTAAATAGTTTTAAAATTGACCAACCAAGCATTGATAAATCTGTATAAAACAAATTTAATTTATTTCCATTTGTTAACTCTTTTGATAATCTAAATACATCCTTTTTATTGAGTGATGGATTTTCTGCTAAAAGATATGGAATCATACTATATTCATAGTGCTTTATTATCCCACCAATTATAGTAATATTCCAAAGAAATTGATATACATATTTTATAAATAGGATATAAGCTATATGAAATGTTTTCTTTACTTTATACGGAAATATTAATCTTTCTATTCTTGTTTTTCTATATCTTCTTTCTTCTAGAAAATATCTAGCCTTACCTACTTCTAATGTATTAATAAATAGTAGGTTAAATATTAAAAATAATAGACCACTTAAAAATATTGTAATACTTGTTCTTATTTTACCTTCAAATACTAATTTATTAATTCCATTTAAAATGGTAAATGCAAATGATCTTGTTTTGGTTGTCTCGTTTATAAGATATGATATAACTCCATTTGTGTATTTACTTTCTATTTTCTTTTCTATCTTTTTTTCTTCATATGCTTTATCTATTATTTCATTTATAATTTCACCATTACTTAATTTTGAATTATTAATAATTTTACTATTTTTTTCATTATCTATTGAGATATTTAAAATATTTTTTGTTGTATAGTTAAAACCTCCTGCTAATAGAATTGTACAGATAAATACTACTATAACATTACGGAAATAGCAGTTTTTTATATTCTTTCTAGCTTCTTTCTTTAAATCTTTTCTGTTATACATACTTACCACACCTATACTTCTACTTTTATATCTAGATTATAACATGGATAATTACTTCATTAAAGAGTATTACATCACAAAAAAGAACTTTCATTTGAAGTTCTTTTACTTTTTATATTTCTATGTTTTCTTGTTTTTTTCTTAAAACTATTTTTCTTAAAAGATCTATTGGAATTACAGTCATTGAAATTAAAATTGTTACTATTAGTTCTTTTGGTAATAGTCCATATGATCTAAATAAATCTCCTCCATAATATATAATTAATAATTGCACTATTATTATAAAAGAAATTACTAATAAAAACGCTTTATTTTTACTAATACTCGCTAGTAAATTTAGTCTTGTTGTTCTGGCATTGAAACTATTAAATATACCCATGAAAATAAATAGTGAAAAGAAAGCAGTCATAAAATATTTTGTTTCATTTCTATATAATGAGGCGATGAAATTGCTTTTTAAAAAGATAAGACATAATATTGAGGAGTACATTCCTGTAATTAGAACTTCTTTGTACATATAATCATTCATAATTTGTTCTGTTTTTGATTTTGGTTTTTCATGCATATATCCTTCTAAAGCTGGTTCATATGAAAAAGCTATTCCTGCTAGTGTATCCATGATCATATTTATCCATAACATTTGGATAACAGTTACCGGTGTATCTATTCCTATGAATGGTCCTATGATTGATAAACTTATGGCACATAGATTGATGGTTAATTGAAATATGATAAACTTTCTTATGCTTTTGAATATTGTTCTTCCAAATAGAATTGCTTTTGAAATTGATAGAAAGTTGTCATCTAGAATAACAATATCACTCGCTTCTTTTGCTACTTCTGTACCACTTCCCATTGAAAAACCTACATCTGCATGTTTTAGAGCTGGGGCATCATTTACTCCATCACCTGTCATACCAACAACTAAACCGAGTTCTTCTGATAGTTTTACTAATCTTGTTTTATCTTGAGGTAGACTTCTGGCGACTATTTTAAGTCTTGGCAAAATTTCTTTTACCTGACTATCTGTTAATTTGTTTAATTCTGTACTAGTTATTACAATGTCATCTTTATTATCGACAATTCCTACTTCTTTACCAATACTTATAGCTGTATCTTTATTATCACCTGTGATCATTACTGTTTGCACTCCTGCACTTTTTACTAGATCTACTCCTTTTTTGGATTCTTTTCTTATTTCATCTTTTATAAATAGGATTCCTACAAATGTTAAATTATCTAGTCTTTCGATAATTCTACTTTCTTTTTGGGCTAGGGCAATTACTCTTATACCCTTTCTTGTCATTTCATTTATTTTGTTATTGATGCTTTCTTTAAGATGAAATGGAATACTTCTGCCTGATTCTGACAAATAGTTAGTACATAATGGTAATATTTTTTCTGGGGCTCCTTTTATGTAGTCCATTTTATTGATTGTTACTTTAGAATACTTATTTTTACTATTAAAGATGGTTTTCTTTTGAATTGTTAGTTTCTTCTCATGATTTGTTGTAATAAACGAAAGTATGGCTCTATCGGTA
The DNA here is from genome assembly GCA_900547465.1 of uncultured Mycoplasmatota bacterium. Classification (GTDB taxonomy): domain Bacteria; phylum Bacillota_I; class Bacilli_A; order RF39; family UBA660; genus UMGS995. The sequence continues at coordinate 3,323 of URHJ01000012.1, forward strand.
ATATTACCTCCTATTGGACGATGATTATTATCATAGGTACTTTCATTATTATATAGACAATTTATTTTCATTTGTCTATGTAGCACTTCTTCTTTTAATAAACTTTGTTCAGTCTTATATTCTCTCATTGTACCACTTAGAAATCCTATAACTTCTAACTTTCCATTAGTCAAAGTTCCTGTTTTGTCTGTAAATAAAATATTTAGATTTCCTGCAGTTTCTATCCCAACCATTTTTCTTACTAGTACATTATTCTTTAACATTCTTTTCATATTTGATGATAAAACTAAAGTTATCATCATAGGAAGTCCTTCTGGTACGGCTACTACAATAATAGTGACACTTAGAGTAAGGGCATATAGTATATGTCCAAATAGTTGTGGAAAATTAGTTAAAGTTTTAGCTATTAGGTCTAATTTAAAGTGATTATCCACAATAATTATTGAAAACAAATAGGAAAAGCTTACTAGTGCCGCTCCTACATAACCGATTTTACTAATCATTCCGGCTAATGATCTAAGTCTTATTTTTAAGGGACTATCTGGTGACTTTTCTTGTAGATCATTTGCCATTTTTCCATAGAATGTATCATTACCAACTTTTTTTACTAACATATATGCATTATCTGAATAAATGACACAACCTCTATATACTTGATTATCTTTTGATGGTGTCTTTTCTTTTTCTCTAGCTTCACCGTTCATACTAGATTCATCTACTGAGACTTTTCCTTCAACTATTATTCCATCTGCTGGAATTTTGTCTCCTGATTGTAGTAAGACTAGATCACCTACTACAATATCATCTATGTTTACCTCTTCTATTTTGTTGTTTCTTTTTACTTTACATTTTATTTTTGATGATTCCTCTTGTAATCTTTCAAAAGCTGCTTCACTACCATATTCTGAAATTGTAGAAATTAATGATGCAACAAAGATGGCAATTACTATTCCAATAGTTTCAAACCAATCAAAGTCCTTGAATAGGAAAATTGTTTTAATTGCTAGGGCAATCAATAATATTTTTATAATTGGATCTCCTAATGTTTCTATAAAAAGTTTTATAAAGCTATTTTTTTCTTTTGAGTTAATTTGGTTAGTGCCATATTTTTTTCTGCTTTCAATTACTTCTTTTGTAGTTAGACCATTCATATTTTTCCTCCTAGAAAAAACTATGATGGCTATAATATAAATATGAAAAATATATGCGACAAAAAAACTCATATTAATCAATGAGTTTTATAATTCTTAGGACTAAATTTTCTTACTTTTTGTAATTCATAACTGTGGTGATTCTTTGTTTTATCTAAACACTTATCTAGTTCTTCATTTATTGTGTTCTTCCAAAAAACATAATCATCATTTGTAGTAATAAATAATTCTTCAAAGCCTTCGTCCATTAACTTTATGGAATCTGATAGGCCTAGTTTTTGTTCATAGTATTTTAACCTATCAAGTTCTTCTATATATCTTGTGATTGGATTTTCTGATACTGGATTCATATATGTCAAAAAGTTCGTTATTTCTTGTTCATCTGTACCTATTTCTAACATCAATTTTGCGCAATACATAATCTCTTCTTTTGATACATTATCTAAACCTTTACTTATAATATCAACGTAACATTTTTTGATTTCTTTTCTAATTTCTTTGTACTCACTATCATTAACTAATTTTTTACTAGGCTCTTCCTTTTTTGAAAAATTTAAGATTATTTTTTTTGCTTTCGGTTCTTCTTTTTTTGTTATTTCTTTTTCTAGATATGACCTTATTTCTTTTGATAGTTTTGCATTTATCCCCATTGTATATAAAGATTCTATGATTATTTCTATGTCTTCTTGTTTTAGATTCTTATTTTTAAAGAGATTATTTTCTATTATTTTATGTGCTTCTATTAAATTCATTGTGTGAGTACCTTTTTTTGATATTTCTGAGGCTGTTTCTAACTCTTTAATTCTTTTTTGTTCTTTTTCTGACAAATCCTCTTGGTTCTTTTCAAGTAGTGGTAAGTATTTATCTTCAAGACCTAAATGGATTTTTAGAGCTTTTTTATAAGATAAGCCTCCATCAATCATATAATAAACATCAGTAATTATGAATTTGTTATCAGTTAAAATTCCTTTTTCTATATTATCTTTCATTACTTCTAAGAAAAATGCTACTCTTCTATTTTTATGAAGAAATGAATCTTCTATATAATCAGATAATAAATCCAATCTATTTACAATAACAGGAATATTTTCATTATTAGATAACTGAACTATTAACTGTTTTAATTCATTTTGCTCATATCTATTTTCTATTTCGTTTTTAAAACTTCCACTTATCATACTGTGAAATTTTTGTAAATAATTATGCACTGTATCATTTTCTATTTTTGTTTTCAGGAATTTAATAAATTGTTCTTTCTCAGAATCCATATTCATTATCCTTTCTACATTACTTTTTTAAAGTTTTTTGTTTTATATCTGTTGTTGCAGCTTTATTTAATTCATATTCATACATTTTTGGTAACTTTCCTTTTATTATTTGTAATGACTGATTAATAGTATCTTTCCAGAATACATAGTCCTCTGGTGTTGTTATGAATATTTCTTTAAAACTGTCATTCATTGTGTTTAGTTCTTCTTCAACCATTACTTTATCCCTATAATAATTTATCTTTTCTTCATTTCTTAACATGTCGGTTATTGGATTTTCTAAATTTTTCTCTGTTTTCCTAAAGAATGTTCTAACAATGTCTTTTTCTGTTTCAATTTTTAACATTAACTGCGCACAATAAAGAACTTCTTCTTCAGTTGGATGTCCTTTTACTTCTCCTGTATATGGGTTAAAGTAATTTAAAATTTCTTTTTTTATTTGTTTATATTCCTTGTCTGTTATGTAATGTTTTGACTTTTCTCTTGTTGGTTTTGGTAAAATTACATTTGGTTTTCTTTTTTGTTGATCTATTAAATTTCGTTCTAAAAGATATCTAATTGAACTGCAAAATCTCTTTGTTACTCCTATTTTGTTTAGTCCTTCTATTGTTTTTTCTATATCATCATGTGTTAATACTTTTTCATTTTTACCATTTTTTAACTTTTCATCACGTAAAAGATAATATTTTTCTATTAAGTTGTGTCCTGATATGATACGTTCTAATTCCTCTTCTTTAATTGAATCTGTCCCCTCTTCAATTACTTCTTTAGCTTTTAATTCTTCTGGACTTAACTCGTCATCTTTCTTTTCTAAAAGTTCTGATATTGATGAATTTTCAAGAATATTTTTCATTTCTTCTAGTGTTAGTCCTACTCTTTCAACTGTACTAGGATCTATTATTATAGATTGTTCACTAATATAAGTTAAAATTCCATTTTCTATGTTTCTTTGTACTTCTTCCATTAATAGATCTAATTTTTCATTTAAACGTAGAGATGGTGTTTTTTCGATATATTCTGATAAAATACCTGTTATGTTATTAATACCATTGAGATCTCTCCATTCATCATCACTAATTTTCATTACTCTAATTAAATATTTTATATCACTATATTCTTTTGATTGTTCTGTTATTTTTTCATTTAAAACCATATATACTTTTTTTATACCAATTCTATCATTTGTGTTTACTGATGTTTTTGCTACACTTTTTTGTACCTCTCTAGATATATACTGTTTTATATAACTTTTTTCATCTTCTAAATATTGTATAAATTTTTCCCTACTTGTCATAATTACCCCTCACTTTTAGTTGTATATTATACAAAAAAGAAGGCTAATTGTCAAATTATCCTTCTAAAAAGTTTTGCTGTATATCTTTATTTTTCTTTTTCCTTTTACTACTGTTTTTGTTTTAATAGATTTGTCTATTTCAACACTATCTTCTTGATGCTTTAATATTTTATCTTGTTTTTTTATTAGATATGATAAATTAATACCATTTTTTTCAGATTGATTAGCGATTGTATAGGATTCAACCCTTCTACTTTTTGTTAAATGTAAATCGTAGATTGGTCTATTAGTTGCTTTTGCATATGGAAACAATTCATCTCCACCTTTATAGAAATAGCCCTTTTCTTTTGAATCCCAAGAATAAATCAAATCTAATGAATCTAATCCCTTTTTATCTATTGATCTTATTTCAATTTCATTGGTGTATTTATTCTTATATATAGTATATATTTTATTTTTAGCAAGACCTTTTTTCTCTTTGCTTGTAATTGGCATAAAAAATGTGCTTTTCTTTGAAACCATATCTGTCACTTCCCATTTCTAATGGTTTTTATTTTAGCACTTTATGTCTTTTGTGTAAAGCATTTATACTTATTCAATCTCTATTTTTTTATTTACTTTTTCTTCATATTCTTTTGGAATTGTTAGTTTTAAAATACCATTTTCAAATTTTGCTTTTATATCTTTTTCATCAATATTTCCAATATAGAAACTTCTTTCATATTGTTCATACATACTTCTTTCTTTTTTGATATATTCTTTCTTTGCATCATTTGTTTCAATTTCTTTTCTTTCAACCTTTACAGTTAGATAATCATTGTCATATTCAATATCTATATCTTCTTTTTTAAAACCTGGGATATCAATTTCTAAAATATAATTATTTTCAGTTTTATATATATCACATTTCATCATTTTATTTTCATCTTCTCTATCAAAAAGACTATCAAAAAACATTCTACTTGGTAACATATTATTCCTCCTTTTATCGTTCCTTTTTTATAATATACTTTTCTTTGAATTTTATTCATTTTATTTTTTATTTATTATATTATTATATTAGGAGGATTTCTATGAAACGTATAAAAAGAGTGATTCCTACTGAATCTTTAAGATTTTCTTTTTCTAGACATGGTAAATATGATATTGAGGTTACTAAACTTGCGAAAACCTGTGATGATAATTCTGAAAAGAGTTTTTCAGATGTTTTAAATGAAACGTGTAATAATAAAGTAAAAAGGATGATAAAAAATGAAAGTTAGATTTGTTGGTACTGGTAGTATTTCTTCTTTATCTAATAGTGCCTCTTTATTAATTAATGATTCTATTTTGATAGATTGCGGTAATGGTATTCATAAGGCTTTACTTAGGCAAAATGTTGATATAAAAAAAATAAAGTATGTATTTATTACTCATTTACATGGTGATCATATTTTTGATATTGCTCCATTACTATTTTGGATTTCTAATAATAATCCTGGGCAGACTATAACTTTTGTGGGTAATATTTCACTTAAAAAGACTGTCTTGAGTTTATTAAAACTTGCTTATCCACTTTCGTGGAAGAATATATATGAAGGTGTTAATCTATTATTTGTAAAGAGTGAGGTATTAGATCATTTTAAGATAGCTGATAATCTTTATGTTGATAGTTTCTTAGTTCATCATGGAAAATTAGAAGGTTGTTTTGGTTATATAATTAATGGTATGTACGCTATTACTGGGGACTGTTCTTATGATAATAATATTTTAGAGTTATCGCACTCTGTATCACATCTTATATGTGATTGTACTAGAAAGGTGGGAGATAGTTCTCATATGGGAATTGATAATGTTAAGACTTTAGCATCTTATTCTAACCTAACTATTTATACAACTCATATGGGAGTAAATAGTAAGAAAATACTGGCAAGTACTTATTTTCCTAATCATAATGTTTTTGTACCATCTGATTCTGATATCATCTTTATATAACAAAAAAATGGATTTTAGTATCCATTTTTATTCTTCATCTATTAATTGATCTGGAGCGTTAATAACATCATTTATATTTAGTGAATTATTTATATTGGCTGCTCCATCGGCTTTGATTGGTACTGTAATTAATGGTTCTATTTCTTTTTTCTGATTTAGATTATCCATTGGTATAACGGGTGCATTCATACTTGGCGCACTTGGGGTGATAACAGGAGATGATTGTTGTGTTGGTTGATTGATGGTTGGAGCTGTAGTATTATTTTTAACTCCTCCATTCCAAATATTTACAACATCACAGTTACCACTCTTTGGTTCTGGATCTGGCATTTTTAATTTTACAATTAATGGAATTGTAAAGGCCATACCGAATCCTAAACAAGTTCCTGATTGTAATGTCTTTTGTTTTTCTATAATTTCATCACTAATATTTGGAACCATTTTTCTGATATATTCAACATCAGTTGGGTGATTCATTTTAAAGATTAGGAAACTTGAACATTGAGAAATAACAGTATCTGATAATTCTACAGGTCTTTGTGAAATTAGTCCTAGTAAAACACCGTATTTACGTCCTTCTTTTGCGACACGATCGAAAATGTTATATCCGATTAAGAAGCTATCGGTATCATTTTGGATATATCTGTGGGCTTCTTCTACAATTATGTTAAATGGTATAGATCCTCTATCTTTTAAACCTTTGGCAAAGGCAAAGATAATTCTTGTGTAAACTTTTGTAATTACCTTAGCAAACCAGTCATCTACATCATCAAAGTTAATGTTTACTAATTGATACTTTTTACTATCGCTAATTAATAGAGATGATAAGTATTGTTCTTGAGTTACATAATCTTTTACATCAAAATATTTAGCATATTCTCCTATAATAAGTGAATGCAATCTTACTCTGATTGTTACTGCATCTCCGTATGTATTTTCATTTCTTAACCAACCTTCACTGATCAAAGTAAAGTTTAAGGCTTTTTCTAGAGTATCTAAGTCGTAATAATTACCACCCTTTGGTTCATAACTTTCAAATTCTTCTTTGATAAAGCTTGAAACGTATTCTGTTAATAAAACACTTTCTGAGAATTGTCCTTGTCCATCTATTAAGAAACATTCTCTAAATTTTCTTGTATATCCAATACCTTGAATTGGAGCTTCTAAGTTAAATTCATCTGTGGAACAACTTGCTAAAATTGAGAAAATTTCATTTCTTTTATTTGCGGCAGTTTCATTTGTATAAAGAATAGTCATAACTGCTTTAGCTATTAAATGGTTTTTGTATTGTTTTGAAATATCTCCACTTTCTGAAAAGATTAAAGCTAATTTTAACATTCTTTCTATAATCGGAATTTGTGAATGGTTTGTTATTTGTAGTAATAAACATAGATCATCTACATTTAATAACCAAATTGGTACTCTTATTTTTTCTCCTACTCCATCTATTTCATTAGTAGAAAAGAATCTGTAGTGGAAGTTTGGATTTATTTCATTTAAATTTCTAAAGGCATTGTAGTACTCTGCTGAAGAGTCAAACATTATTATATTTGATTTGTATGGAAATAAATTTTTATCGTGGAACATATTTTGGATTATTCTAGAAACACCACAACTTTTTCCTGAACCACTGTTACCAAAGATAGCAAAGTGATTACTGAAAAAACTATTTACATTCATGTATACAGGAAAGTCATTGTAGAACGGACTAACTCCTAATGGCATAAATCCAGGTTTACTTTCTCCTACTATTAATGGAATTTCTTCTTTTGTTATTACTCTTATAGTTGAGTCTAGTGATGGTTTTCTAATAACTCCACCATATAGTCTTCCGTTAATAATTTCACCTAAAAATCTTGCTTTAACGATATCTCCGTCCATATCGTCAACTTCACCTAAGATTTTTTTATCTTTATCTTCGAAAATTAAATGTAGGTTCATTAAATTTATGGTTACTGCTGTACCTTCTTTTAACTTTACATTTGCAGAACGATCACTTATATACACTATTTTATCAAACATAATATCCCTCTATTCTCTTATTCTATCTAAATTATACTAGTGAAAAGTTATTTTTACAAGTAAAAAGTACTCCTGATGGAATACTTTCTGTTTTTTCTGTCAATAATTTTTTTAGTAATTATAATAATTCTTCTAGCTGTTTTTTCTTATTACTATCTTTTTCAGATTCTATTAACTTTTCTATTTTTATTCTTTTTGCATTTAGTTTTAATTTTTCTTCATATTCTATTAGTTTTTTTATAGTAATTTGGATTTGTTTATATGCTGCATTTCTACTTACATTATAGTTTTCTGAAATCTCACTTAGAGAAAGGTTATTAAAATAATATTCTTCAAAATAAATGCGTTGTTTTTCTGTTAGTAACTTTTGATAACAGTCATATAAGTTATTGTAATATATATAGTTTTCCATATTTTTCACCTACATAAAGTCTTTGAATAATCCATAAATATATTTTTCAATATCAAACACTTGCAGATCTTCTTTAGTCTCTCCTAATCCAATATATTTTACTGGGATATTTACTGCTTCTTTAATAGCTAAGACTATTCCACCTTTTGCTGTTCCATCTAATTTTGTAAGTACTATTCCTGTGATATTTGTGATTTCTTTAAAGCTTTTAGCTTGAGATATTCCATTTTGTCCTGTTGTAGCATCTAGTACAAGTAGGGTTTCATGGGCACCCTCTTTTATTAGAGATGTAATTACTTTGTTCATTTTTTCTAGTTCTTTCATTAGATTAATTTTATTTTGAAGACGACCTGCAGTATCAATTAAAACAACATCATAATTATCTTCTTGGGCTTTTACTACACCATCGTAAACAACACTTGATGGATCACTACCTTCTTTTTTAGAAAAGAAATCTACATCTATTTTTTCGCTCCAATCTTTTAATTGTTCGATTGCTCCAGCTCTAAATGTATCTGCTCCTACTAATAAAACTTTTTTACCTTCGTTTTTTAGATTGTATGCTAGTTTTCCTATAGTCGTTGTTTTTCCAACACCATTTACTCCTACGAATAAGATAACAGTTGGTCCTTCTTCAGCATAATTAATCTTACTTGTTAGTACTTGGTCATTTACATAGATAATGAATAGTTCGTCAACAATCAATTCTTTTAGGATTTCTGGATTTTCTATTTTTTCTTTTCTGACTCTATCTTTTAATCTATCCATAAAATCCATAACTGTATTAACACCAATATCAGCCATTATTAATATTTCTTCTAATTCTTCGAAATATTCTTCATTAACTTTGCTATATTTACTAGTTAAATCTGCTAATTTTGAAACAAAACCTTGACGAGTTTTTGTTAGACCTTTTTCATATATTTTGACATTTTTCTTATCTATAGATTCTTTTTTTGTTTGTTCTGATACTTTTTTCTTAGTTTTAGAATTATCTTCTTCTACTATTTCAGTTTTATGTTCTTGTTCTAATTCTTCTTTTGCAATGTCTTGTTCTTCATTTTTAGTATCTTTAAACATATTTTTAATTTTATTAAATAATCCCATTTTCATCACCATTTTTATTGTATCAAAATCAAAAAAAAAAGTCTATTAATTGGTATGAGTTGTAGCTAATAATCATTCTAGTTATCTCATTTTTTATTTATCTTGTAACTTTTATTACTATCTTTTACCATTTTCCATGGGTTTACAAAAAACAATTTTTATAGTATAATCTGGATTGGTTAGTTCTTTTATGTATTAAATTTTTTATAAAAAAGGAAAGGAGTAAATATGAAAGATAACAAACCTAATGAAACAAAAGTAGTTGTTTTAGGAGGTTTAGGAGAAGTCGGTAAAAATATGTATTGTGTAATGCATAAAAACGATATTGTAATTATTGATGCCGGTATTAGTTTTCCTGAAAGTGATTTGTTAGGGGTTGATTATGTTTTACCAGATTTTACTTTCTTAAAGGAAAATGAAGATAAAATTAGAGCCTTACTTATTACACATGGTCATGAAGATCATATTGGTGCTATACCATTTTTACTTAGTCAAATTAATATACCTGCTATATACGCACCTAATCAGGCTAAGGAATTAATTTCTGTTAAATTAACTGATAGAAATATTAGATATGATAATTTGTTCGTTTATACCGAAGATACTAAACTAAAATTCGGCGAAATTGAAGTCGAATTCTTTAGAATAACTCATTCTATACCAGATTCTCATGGTATTAGTTTAACAACTCCAAATGGTAGAATTGTTACTACTGGAGATTTTAAACTTGATTTAACACCAATTGGTCCTATGGCTGATTTATATAAAATGGCAACTTTAGGGCATGAGGGTGTAGATTTATTAATTAGTGATTCTACAAATGCATTAAATGATGGTTACTCTGCTTCAGAGTCTAAGGTTGATGGTGCTTTGGGAGAAATGTTTGATAGATATAAAAACAATCGTATTATTATTGCTACGTTTGCTTCTAATATTTATCGTTTAAAACATATTTTTGAAACATGTTATAAACATAATCGTAAGATTTGCATTTTTGGTAGAAGTATGGAAAATAATATAAATATTTCTATCAATGGTGGATATATTAATCATAAGGAACTACTTGTTTCTCCTGAAGAAGCTAATAATTTAAAACCTAATGAAGTTACTATTTTATGTACTGGAAGTCAAGGGGAACCTCTTGCGGCATTGTCTAGAATTTCTAATGGTACTCATAGACAAATAAAATTACGTCCTGATGATATAGTTATATTTTCTTCGAGTGCTATTCCTGGAAATGCACTTAGTATTTCTAAAACAATTAATAAACTTTATTTAAAGGGTGTACAAGTTTATACAAATAAAGCTTTGGCTGATTTACATACATCTGGTCATGCTAATGAAGATGAATTAAAGTTAATGATTAGACTTATTCAACCTAAATATTTGATGCCATTCCATGGTGATTATCGTATGTTAAAAAGACATGCTAATATAGGTATTGAATGTGGTATACCAAAGGAAAATACATTTGTACTAAAAAATGGTGATTCTCTATCTTTAGTAGATCATAAAATTACTAGAAGTGAGTCTATGCCTGGTGATGATATTTATGTTGATGGTAATCGTATTGGTGAGATTGGTAGTGCTGTTTTGAAAGATCGTCAAATGATGGCTAGAGATGGTATATTAGTAGTCATTATTAATGTTGATATGAAAAAACATGAGTTATTGATCAAACCTAATATTACTACTAGAGGATTTATACTTATTAATGAAAATGAAGATTTGCTTAAAAAGATAGAAGAAAAAGCAAATAGCATCTTAAAGAAAGAACTTTCTGATAAAAGATCTACATTTGCTTCTATCAAAAGTAATTTAACTACTGAGTTATATACTTATATTGTTAAATTAACTGGTAGAAATCCTATAATATTACCAATTATTATAGATATAAAAAGAGAAGTTAAAGCTGAAGCAAAATAAAAGATTGAAACTAATCAATCTTTTTTATTTTTATTAATTTTTTATTGTCTTCATAATTGAATGTTGGTATATCATTTATTTTTGTATTTAGTACTTCTTTCAATTTTAATAAAGTATTTTTATATAAATCTATGCATCTTTCTTGGGAAATACCTATTATGTCTGAAATAGATTTGGTTTTTAGATGCTTATTTTCAAAGTAACCAAACCTTAGGTATATATACTTTTTCCAATCATCATCTTCGGTGTAATTTATTATTCCAAATTCTTTTACTAGACTATCTATATAAGTAGGCTTGTTTTCTGTATCTTTTTTTAAAGCTAGATAATTACTAATACTTTGATCTAGCTTTTTTCTTTTGTTTTCTACTGGAGGTCTGTTATTACTTTCTAAAAATTCTTTTCTTATAGTTTCTACTATGTGTAGAGAAAAGAGCTTGGTTCCATCATAACTTTCTATAGCTTTGATTAATACTTCTTCATTGTTTATACCAAAATTTTCTAATTTCATTTTTGAAATTATTAAATTTGTTAGTGGAGTGTATTCATCTATTAATTGAATTTCTAGATTTATATCCTCTTCTTTTACATGTTCCGCTAAATTTTTCAATACACTATTTTTAATAAGAATTTTGAAAAGTACTTCAGGACAAACTCCGCAATCAACACTATATTCTTTTTCAAATTTTTCTAGTTCACCTTCAAAAAAATCTTTTGATAAATAATTTCTGTAACAATCATACTCTTTCAGAAAATATTTTATTAAACTTGGTCTTAACTTATTAAAATAAATTGTATTATCTTTTTGTTCCATCTTTTAATTTTACGTATGGTTGTTTATTGTCTGATGTTTCTTTGATAATTGCTTCATCTATCATTTGATTTAATTTTTCTTTATAAGAGTTTAATCCTTGTTTTGTTATATTTATAACATATTCTTTATCTACATCTAAAAAGTCTGCGATTGCATCAGTAGAAAAACATTTTTCTTGAAAATAGCCTAATTTTAATGACATTATCAAGCATTCGTCTAGCGGTTTTTTCTTAGTCATTTCTAGAAACTCTGGATTGTGAAAGATTCCTAATATTTGTTTATAATCTTCTTTATTTAAAGAATTTTGTGGTTGCACTGTTTCTTCTGTTTTTTCTTCAACAATAGTTGATTGTGGTTTTTGATTATTTTTTCTTCTTCTTACTTTTTTACCTTCTAACATTCTTTGTATTCTAGGTATTATGTTAGAGATTATAACCTTCTTTTCATCTGCATCAATATCATTTTTAACTGGTTCTAATAAATTATCACCATATCTTTTATGTAATAATTCTAATTCATCTTCATCTAATCTTGATATAACTTTTGATACTTCTGGCTTTGAATAGTCACTAAAATATTCATATAAGTTATCTTTACTTTTTCTTTTCGTTTTTTCTTGCATTTCCATTTTTAATTCACTCTCTTTCCTATCTTTTAATTTGATCTTTTGTAACGAATGTTGTTGATATTTTAAACGATATCTATCTATATTTTTTTTGGCTTCTTTAGGATTGTCCATATAAATAGCTAATTCTTTTACGTTGTATGATCTTCTTATTTTTTTTAATGCTTTTTCTTGTATTTGTCGTATTCTTTCCCTACTTACTCCATATATTTTTCCTGTTTCTTCTAAAGTTTTTGGATCATTTGTGCCAATACCAAATCTTAATTTTAATATATCAATCTCTTTTGTTGTTAAATTTGAATTTTTGAGAAGATTTTCTATTACATCTTTTAGATTTTCCTCTATAAACTGGTTATCAATTGACTCTGTTGATAAACTTATAAAATCCTCTAGTTCTGAATCTTCGTCTCCTACTATCATATTTAAACTTATTGTATCATGTTCAAGTCTCTCATATTTGTATATTGTATCTATAGATACTCTCATTTTTTTTGATAATTCCTCAAAAGTTGGTTCTCTATTAAACTTAAGTGACAACTCTTTCTTTAATAATTCATATTTTTTTACCTTTTCATATAAGTGAACTGGTAATCTGATATTTCTACTTTTATCTCCTAAGCTTCTTTGAATTGATTGTCTTATCCAACATGTGGCATATGTTGAAAACTTATATCCTTTGGTAACATCAAATTTGTCTACTGCTTTAATTAAGCCTAAATTTCCTTCTTGAATTAAGTCTAAGAAAGAAATACCATGTCCTGTATATTTTCTTGCTACCTTTATAACTAATCTTAAATTTCTTTCTATGAATAACTCTTTTGCTTTTTCATCACCATTTCTGATTCTTAGCGCTAATGATTTTTCTTGTTCTTTGGTTAATATTGGTTTATGAATCTCTTGTAAGTACATTTTTACTGAATCATCTGTATAAACGGTATTTGTAATATCAGTTATGAATTCTGTGTAATCTTCTTCTTGAATGTCATCATCTTTTTTTATTTCTATGTTATTTTTTAAGCAATATAGTTCTATGAAGTTTTTAGATATGTCGTCTGAAAATTTTGAATCAATATCATATTTTTGTAATATTTCTAAATTATTTTCTACTACATCTTGCAATATTTTATTTAGTGTATCATTTTTATCTATTAATTCTATAAGAAGATTGGGTGGTGGAAAGCAGTTGAAATCATGAAAGAAATTTACTATTTTTTCAAATGATATTATATTGTCTTGGTATTTATTTTGTGGTTTTATATTTTTCTTTATGAAATTACTTACAACCTTTATAGCTTGATTTTCTTCCTCTAACGTATCCACTATATATCTTTTACTGCAATTTTTTATCATGCTTTCAATATCTATTTTCCCATCACTGAAATCCATGGTATCTTCTATTTCTTTTAATTTTGATAAATAAATCGACTGTGGTAAATTTATATAGTTATATTTTAAACGCTCTTTTTCTATAAAGGGACTTAGGAGAGTTTCTAATTGATGTTGTGTCATATTTTTTATTTCATCGATGTTTTTTTCCATACTACCTCCTATCTCAATCCCTAGTATTCTTTAACTATTTTTATTATATTATATTAATCAAAAAAAATAAAGGCACATTTTGGCCTTTATCTTGCTTCTTCTTGTGCACGTGTTTCACGTACTACTGTAATTTTAACAGTTCCAGGATATTTCATTGTTTTTTCAATTTCTTCTTTTATATCTCTGGCAATTTTATGAGCTTTTAAATCATCTACTTCTTCTGGTTTTACAATGACTCTTAGTTCTCTACCAGCTTGAACAGCGTAAGCTTTTTCAACTCCATCTATTTTATTACCTACTTCTTCTAATTGTGTAAGTCGTTTAATATAATTTTCTAATGAGTCATTTCTAGCACCTGGACGTGAGGCACTTAATGCATCAGCGATAGCTACTATGACAGCTATAATACTATTTGCTTTTGTATCTCCATGATGAGAAGCAATTGAATTTATAACTACTTCATCTTCTTTAAATTTCTTAGCTATATCTACACCAATTTCTACATGGCTACCTTCTATTTCATGATCTATGGCTTTTCCTATGTCATGTAGGAGTCCTGCTCTTTTAGCAAGAACTACGTTTTCACCTAATTCACTGGCAATTAGTCCTGATAAATGAGCTACTTCAATCGAATGTTGTAATGCATTTTGGCCGTAGCTTGTTCTAAAGTGTAGTTTACCTATAATTTCAATTAGAGCTGGATCAAACTTAGTTAATCCTAATTCGAATGTTGCTTCATTACCAAATTCTATAATCTTTTGTTTCATGTCTTTTGAAACTTTGTCATATAATTCTTCAATTCTAGTAGGGTGAATTCTACCATCCTTGATTAATGTTTGAAGAGTAACATAAGCTATTTCTCTTCTTAGTGGGTCGAAACTTGATAATACAACTGCCTCAGGTGTATCATCTATAATTAGATCAACTCCAGTTATTGCTTCAATTGTACGTATGTTTCTTCCTTCTCTACCAATAATTCTACCTTTCATTTCTTCGTTAGGTAGCTCTACTACTGTTACAGTTTGATCACTGGCAATATCAGCTGCATACTTTTGCATTGATGTCACTATCATTTCCTTTGCTGTTTTATCTGCAGTTAATTTTGCTTCATTTTCTTGTTCTCTAATATATTCTGATATTTCTTTACTCATATTTTCTTTTACTTGTTTCATTACTAGTTCTTTTGCTTTATTTTTATTAAAACCAGAAATTTTTTCAAGTAATTCTAATTGTTCTTTTTTGATTTCTTCCACTTTACTTTTTTCTTCCTGGATTTCAGTTAAACGATCTGTTAATTTAGACTCACGTTCATCTAAAACTAATTCACGTTTTTGATACATTTCATCTCGTTTATCCATATTGGTTTCACGTTGTAATAGTCTTGCTTCTTGTTCTTTTATTTCCTCTTTTCGTTCCTTAATTTCTTTATCTGTTTCCATTTTTAAACGATGCATTTCTTCTTTTTGTTCCAAAATAGAATCTCTTTTCATTTTCTCTGCATCTTTTTTTGCTTGTTCTAGCATCTTTTCTACTTTTTTAGATGCTAGAGAAACTTTTAATAAATTTATTAAGAAAGCGGTAAAAACTCCAATAATTAATCCAATCAATATAAGTAAAATGGAGAATAACATATTATTCATATAATACCTCCATTGTAATATAATTTTAAATCATATCCAATTCTATTGTAAGTGTTGTCACTTCTTGTGTCAAGTTTTTATTTTTTTGTGTTTTTTCCAAAGAATTCTTTAATTACATCGTAATCGCAATATGGTTCTCTTCTGTCTTCTACCGCCATATATTTATCTCTGCCTTTTCCTAAAACTAAAACTATATCATCTTTTTTTGCTTTTTGTAGGGCATACTTTATTGCTTTTCTTCTATCAACTATTCTTTTATAATTATTTGATTTTTCTTCTCCTATCATTTGATCTATGATATCATCAACACTTTCGTGTCTTGGATCGTCCATTGTAAATATTACTTCATCAACATTATTTAATAGGTATGAACCAATTTTTTCTCTTTTTTCAACTTCTCTTCCTCCTGCTTGACCAGTGACAACAAATATAGGTTTTCCTTTATTTTTAAAACTTTCAACTATTGTTCTAATACCATTTTCTGTATGGGCATAATCCAAAACTATTGTATATTCCTGTCCAAAGTTCAAATATTCTCTTCTACCTGGGATATTATCTATTTTTCTTACCTTTTCTTTTATTGCTTGTAGTTCAATATTTTCAAGGAAACAAACAATAATAGACGCAGTTAAGTTATATACGTTATATTCTCCTTTTAATGGACTTTCAAATTTGTAGGTTGTATCTTTATGTTTTAATATGAATAATGTGGTATCTTCTTTTTCATTTATGTAATCTATGATATAATCACACTTATGATTTTTACCATAAGTAATTACCTTTTTTCCTTTATTATCTAGTTTGTTACAATTTTTATCATCTGCGTTTATAATAACATATCCATCTTTCTCTACCAAATCAATCAAATGATTTTTAGCTTTTATATAGTTTTCCACACTTTTGTGGATATTTAAGTGATCTTCTGTGATGTTTGTATATATTGCATATTTAAATTTAAAACTATCCACTCTTTTGTGTAAAAGTGCTTCACTTGATACTTCAAGAACTACATTTTTATATTTATTTTTATATAATTCACTTAAATATTTATACATTTTATCTACAGATGGTGTGGTATTCTCTGTTGATTGATAACCATTTTCAGTTTTGATTCCATTTGTTCCAATATAAGATGTTTTTTCTTTTAAAGTTAGTAATTCTTCTAAAATAGTAGCTGTTGTAGTTTTTCCATCTGTCCCGGTTATTCCAATTAGTCTAATATTATTGTTATATGAGTAAAACTTTTTGCATATTTCTACTAAAGCTTCTTCTATATTATCAACCTTAATTACGGGAACACTTTTTTGCCAATTTCTTTCTGATATTACGGCAACAGCCCCTTTTTTTATTGCATCATCAATATATAAGTTATGATCTATATTAAATCCTTTGACCGCAATAAATAAATCTCCTTTTTCAACTTCTCTTGAATCTATTTTGATACCTGTTATTTCTGTTTCATATGAGCAAGTAATTAATTTATTTAATTTCATATAACCCTCCTGCCTTAATATATTCGTACTTTTACATTTGGACAAAAAAAGGCCTTATTCGCCTTTTTTATCTAGTGAAATATCATAGTATTCTCTAACTTTTTGTTCTAGTTCATCCTTTAATTCTGGTGTGTCTTTTAATAAAAGTTTGACATTTTCTTTTCCTTGTCCTAACTTTTCTCCATTATATGAATACCATGCACCTGTTTTTTGGATAATATTTGCTTCTACTCCTAAATCAATAATTTCACCTTCACGAGAAACTCCTTCTCCATACATAATATCAACTACAGCACTTTTGAATGGAGGAGCCACTTTATTTTTTACAACTTTAACTGTTGTTTTATTTCCAACAACTCCATCGCCCATTTTTAATTGTTCATTTCTTCTTATATCTAATCTTATTGAAGAATAGAATTTTAAAGCACGTCCTCCAGGTGTTGTCTCTGGATTACCAAACATTACTCCTACCTTTTCTCTTAATTGGTTAATAAAGATTGCGGTTGTTTTTGTTTTATTAATAGTCCCTGATAGTTTTCTTAGGGCTTGTGACATTAATCTTGCCTGTAATCCTACATGTGAATCTCCCATTTCTCCATCTATTTCTGCTTGTGGAACTAAAGCTGCGACTGAATCGATAACAATTATACTTACAGCTTCACTACGTACTAGAGCTTCACAAATTTCTAGAGCCTGTTCTCCTGTATCAGGTTGAGATAGCAATAATTCATTAATATTTACACCTAGTCTTGCTGCATAAACTGGATCTAGAGCATGTTCTGCATCTATGAACGCTGCTCTTCCTCCTGCCTTTTGTTGTGCTGCAATAGCTTGTAGAGCAAATGTTGTTTTACCACTTGATTCTGGTCCATATATTTCAATAATTCTTCCTCTTGGGTATCCACCTACACCTAAAGCTATATCTAGAGATAAGCAACCACTAGAGCATACGTCTACTTTCATGTGAGTATTGTCTCCAAGTTTCATTATTGAACCTTTTCCAAATTGTTTTTCTATATCATTTAATACTTGTTCTAAAGCTTTATCTTTATTACTTTCTTTTGCTACTGTTTTACTCATTTCTTCCTCCTTGTAAATAACTTACATTTTAATTGTATCTTAATTCAAAACAAAATGCAAGTATTTTTCGAACAATTGTTTTATTTACATAATTTTCCATGAAAAATAAAAATTCCCTTAGTAAAAAAGAGAATTTTCTTATATATTTTTTCTTATTCTAATATTTCTTCCTTAGGGAAAATTATATTTTTATTTAAAGCAAAATATTCAATAGCAGATATTATTGACATTACTGTTGCGAAGAATAGTAAAAAGTCAGATACTCTAATATTTATAGCTTCAAATGGCAAGTTATAGAAAAATGTTAAAACTATTCCTACCATCAAGGCAGCTGTTTTTATTTTTCCACTTTTTATAGCCGCTACTACTTTTCCTTTACCAGCAGCTTCCATTTTAATGGCATTTACAAATATATCTCTTAGAACTATAACTATTGGAATAATTACTGAAATAAACCCTTCAGATGCTAAAACGATTAAAACTGAATTAACTAAAATTTTATCAGCTATGGCATCTAACATTTTTCCAGTATCTGTTACTTGATTATTTTTTCTTGCTAGATATCCATCAACAAAATCTGTTATACTGGCAATAATAAAGATAATGCCAGCTACTATGAATTCACTTTTTACTGAAATCCCCATAATTAAGTACTTTGGCCAAGTTATACCAACTGTGTAAAATGGAAAAACTAATATAAAAATCACAACAAAAGTTAATATTATTCTTAAGACAGTTAATTTAGTAGGTAAGTTCATAATTTATCATCTCCATATTTTTATCTAGAACCTCATTATGTACAGGTTCTTTATTTATTGCTTTAAAAATTAAATACGCTAATATAGTAGCACCTATCAATATTAATATTCCATATATGTATGGTTTGTAGTTTATTTTATTTTTGTATTCTTTTGTATATGGAGATCTTACTTTTGGTTCTTCTTTTTCTTCTAGTTTCCTTTTTGCTTCTAGGATATCGTCTAATGATATTTTTGAGGTGTGTTCAAATAAAAAATCATTAAATTCTTCTACAACTTCATTTGGATCTAGTCCTAAATATTTGGCATATCCTTTAACATAATCCTTTAGTTTATAGATATCTTTAAAAGCTTTTACATTTCCATTTTCTATATTTTCTAGTTGTGATGCAGAAAGTTCATTATCTTCAGCTGCTTCTTCAATACTTACTCCGTTTTGGATTCTTGTATCTCTTAAATATTCTCCCAGTTCTTTCACAGTCTACAACACCTCTTTTTTAACAAATAATACTTTATAAGCCATGTTCTGTTCCTAAATAAATTAGGCGACAAACATTTATCTACCAAGCTTATGCTTAGTCCCTGACTTCGTTTGATTCCTCCATCAGAGCTCCCCTACCATAATTTGGGTTTCTCACTCGCGGGGTTTACCACGTTTCATTTTTTAGTTCCTAAAATTCGTCACTGCGGCACTTTTCAGAAGAATACCATATCCGAAGACTTAGGCGTTACTTCGCCGTTAGATTTCTCTACCCTAGGTTATTTTTTCCCTAGGCACGAACACTACAATCATCACAGATTGTGTGAGCATGGACTTTCCTCTATACTATAAGAGTATAGCGTTTGTCAAAGTATTAATCGTCTCTTTCATATACCATTTTTTCTAGTTTTGAAAGTCTACGTAATAAGTCGACGTTCGTAACTTCAGGCATTTCTTTGCCATTTTTTGCAATTTCAGCGCTCATTTTTACATTTCTAAGTTCTTGTTTTAGATTCATAATCTCTCCTAGTAAGTCTGCCTTTTCTTTTTCTAGGTCGTTTATGATATTATAGAATTGTTCATAATCACCGATAATTATATCTAAAAATTGGTCTACTTCTTTTAAACGATAACCACGTGTATCTATTTTGAATTCTTTTTCCAAAATATCTTGTGGCGAAAGTTCAAGTTTATTCTGATACATAATATCACCAATCCCTTTATATCATATATTATACCTTATTGTATTTTTTTGTCAATTCTCAATGCATTATTTTTACCATATAAAAGAGATTTTCTTTTGGTATATTTTATTTTATTTTGCATTCTATTTAAAAATTGGATAACTTCTATATTTGTCACATTATCACTCCTTTTTTTCATAATATCTTATTTTTTATAGTTTGTGTTATTTTCGACAAAATCTATCATTATTTTTATAGCAAATTATTTTATTATATAGTATAATATATGATAGGTGGTTGTATGAATTATCCAGGCGGTGTAAGAAAAGACAGATTAGTTTCAAATACTAACTATGGAAATAGAGGAATGAATTTAGAAGGTGATCTTAATAGCTCTAATCAATATTACGTTGATACTTTAAAAGCTTTTATCTATAAGAAACCTACCCCTATTAAAATTGTTAAGGTTGATTATGCTTGCCGTGAAGCCGCTAGAATTAAAGAAGCTTATTTTACAGAACCATCTACTACTGACTATAATGGAATATATAAGGGGAAATATATTGATTTTGAAGCTAAGGAAACAAAGAGTAGAACATCTTTTTCACTTAATAATATTCATCTACATCAAATCAGGCACCTTAGAAATATAAGAAGTCAAAATGGAATTGCATTTTTAATAGTTAGGTTTACTACACTTAATAAAACTTTTCTATTACTTGCTGATGATTTTTTTTCTTTTATTGATAATAATAAAAGAAAGTCTATTCCTATTGACTATTTTAATGATAAGGGATATATTTTAAAGGAAAAATTACAGCCTAGAGTTGATTATTTAGAAATTATAGATCAAATATATGGAGGTATACTATGAAAAAAAGAGTAGAAGAAAAAAAGAAAAAATCTGGTAATACTAAAACTGTTAAAAAAAGAGTTTCAGCTACTCCAGCTAAATTACCTAAAAACGTATTAATTGGATTAGGAATATTCTTTTTAGCTATTTTAGTTTTATGTTTTATTCAGATGGGATTTTTATTTACAGTTTTTGTAGCTTTCTGTGGATTAGTTATTGTAGGAATTGCTAAACTACTTGATAGTGCAAAAACTAATAGTAAGAAACGGAAAGTTATTAATGTTATGCTTATCATATTACTTGCTGGAGCTATTTTGCTATTTGCATTATTCGCAGCATTCTTAATTTATGTTACGATTAAGGCTCCTAAATTTGATACTAGTAAATTAAATACTAGTGAATTAACAGTTATTTATGATAAAGATAATAAAGAAATAACTAAGCTTGGTAGTGAAAAACGTGAAAAAGTAACTTATGAAGAACTACCTCAAGTATTTGTTGATGCTTTGGTTGCTACTGAGGATTCTAGATTTTATCAACATAATGGTTTTGATGCTCCTAGATTCTTGAAAGCTACTGTTGGACAATTACTTGGACATAGTGATGCTGGTGGTGCTTCGACTTTATCAATGCAAGTTATTAAAAATAGTTTTACATCTACTGTTTCTGGTGGATTTGCTGGTATTGTTCGTAAGTTTACAGATATCTACTTAGCTGTATTTAAGCTTGAAAAACATTATTCTAAAGATGAAATATTAGAGTTTTATGTAAATAATCACTTTTTAGGTGGAAATGTTTATGGTGTTCAAGAAGCAAGTCGTGAATACTTTGGAAAAGATGTTACTGATTTGAACTTAAGTGAGGCTGCAACTCTTGCTGGTATGTTTAAATCTCCTAACTATTATAGACCAAATGCAAATCCTAAAAACGCTACTAATAGACGTAATACAGTTTTATATTTAATGAAAAAACATGGGTATATTACTAAAGAAGAATATGATTTAGCAAAAAGTATTCCGGTTGATTCTTTAACTGCTGAGGAATCTACTGCTTCAACTTCTAATTATCAAGGATATATTGATACTGTTGTTGATGAGGTTGAAGAAAAATATGGTGTTAATGCATATACTACTCCTCTTCTTATTTATACAAATATGGATAGAAGTAAACAAGATGGTGTTAATGCTGTTTTAAATGGAGAAACTTATGGTTGGATTAATGATAAAGTTCAAACAGGTGTTTCTGTTCTAGATTCTGAATCTGGTAAAATTTTGGCAATTGGTGGAGGACGTAATAAGAGTGGTGCTAATACATTTAATTATGCTACTCAGATTAATCGTCAACCTGGTTCTACAGCTAAACCTTTATTTGATTATGGACCTGGTATTGAATACAATAACTGGTCTACTTATGGATATCAAGATGGTGATGATAATTATAAATTATTTGATGATGCACCTTATCAATATTCTAATGGTAGATCAATAAAGAACTGGGATAATGGTTATTATGGTTCTATTACTTTAAGAAAGGCTTTATCTACATCTCGTAATATACCAGCTTTAAAAGCTTTCCAAAAAGTAGATAATTCTAAAATTATAGATTTTGTTACAGGTTTGGGAATTGAGCCTGAAATTAGCAATGGTAAAATACATGAAGCCCATTCAATTGGTGCATTTACTGGTGTAAGTCCTTTAAAAATGAGTGCTGCATATGCTGCTTTCTCTAATGGTGGTTATTATAATGAACCATATTCAGTTAGTAAAATAGTTTTCCGTGATACAGGAAAAACGAAAGAACATAAATCTACAAAGAAACAAGTTATGAGTGATGCTACTGCATTTATGATTTCTAGTGTATTACAAGATGTTTCAATTACTGGTGGTAAACCTGCTAATGTTGCCGCTAAAACTGGTACTACTAACTATGATGATGCAACAGTAAGTAAATATGGTCTTCCTGGTGATGCAATTCGTGATAGTTGGGTAGTTGGTTATACTACAAAGACAGTTATTGGTATGTGGTATGGATATGATACTATAAGTAAAGAATATTGCTTACGTAATCTTCCTGCAACTATTCAAAAAGATAAATTATTCTTAGCACTTGCTAATGCTGCATTTGAAAAAGATAAAGCAGAGTTTAAAATGCCTGATAGTGTTGTTAAGGCATCTATTGGAGAATCAAGTGAATACTTTAAGAAAGGTCATGAACCTAAGAATACTAAAAATGAAGAAGAGACTAAATTAGCTACTCCTTCTGGATTAAAGGTTTCTTATAGTGGAAATAAAGTTACTATTACATGGAATGGTGTTAATAGATTAAGTGGTGATGAAAGTTATGGTACATTTGGTTATAATGTATATCAAGGTAATACTTTATTAACATTTACTGAAGGTACTTCATATTCATTTACTACATCAAATCCATATACAACTTATAGAGTTGTAGCAACTTATAAGAGTTACAGTGGAGCACAAAGTGATGCTGCAAGTTATGTTCTGAAAGAGGAACAAAAAGAAGAATCAACTACTTTATCATGTGGATCTCTTAGTGTTACTGGTGGTAGTGCTATTCCAACTGGTTCTAGTTGTACATTTAAGGTTAATGGTTCTGCTGTTAGTGGAGCTACGATAACGATTGCTAGCAGTGAGTGTGGAACATCTAGTTTTCCTAATCAAACGACTAGTTGTAAAGTAACATATAAAATTGCTTACAATTCTAAGAATTATACTTCACCTATCACTTATAATATAACCGCAAGTACTAGTGGTGGTGATACTGGTAATACTGATCCTGAAAATCCAACAGGACCATAATAAAAAGGAAAGTTAAATTCTTTCCTTTTTTTCTTTGCATATTTCTTTTAATTTACAATTATTACATTCTGGTTTCTTAGCCTTGCAATAATATCTTCCAAATAAAACCATTTGCAGATGTCTTTTAGCCCATGTATCTTTGTCATAGAACTTCATTAATTTCTTTTCAATAGTTAGAACATCATCTTTACTTTTGGCTAAATTTAGCCTTTTACTTACTCTTTCTACATGTGTATCAACTGCTATTGCTGGGTAGTTATAAAATTCACTTAAAAATACATTTATAGTCTTTCTACCAATACCTGGAAAGGTTATTAATATATCTTTATCTGTTGGTACCTTACTATCATATTTTTCTACTAATTCTTTAGCTATTTGTTTTATATATTCACTCTTTTTGTTATATGAACCAATTGGTCTTATTATTTCTTTTATCCTCTTTATTGGCGCATCTTTCAATTCTTCTAGTGTTTTGTATTCCTTAAATAGTATTTTTGTACATTCATTTACTCTTTTATCAGTTGATTGAGCACTTAATACTATTGCCATTAACAATTCATAATCTTTTGTATAGTTTAATTCGCACTTTGGATTTTCAAATAGTTCATCTAAATAGTTTTCTATTAACTCTTTATTCATCATCGTCAAACCAATCCCATTCCATGATGTCTAGGTCTATATCTTTTACTTCTTCTTGTTTTTTCTTTTCCCTTTTTTTTCTATTTCTTTCAACATCTTGTTTTGTTTTTATACCTGATTTTCCCCATTCATATAGTATTTTGTCTATATACCTTAGATTGGATACACCATTAAATGTTGCTTCTTTTAAAGCCTCTTTAATTAACTCTTCACTCATGTTATTATCTAACCAAGCTTTTATTATTTCATATTCTATAGGGCTTAAAGTACGTCCAAATTCTTTTTCTATTATTTCGAAAATATTAGAATTTTTTGACTTTTCTTCATTTGCTACATCATCTACTACTACGAGTGATAATCTGTGGAAAAAATCATCTAGAGAAATAGTTTCTTCCATAATACCTTTTTCATTTTTTACAACTTCTACTTTTATTAAATTTTTATCACTTAGGTTAGAAATATTTTCCATTACCTCTTCTAAACCTATTCCTAAATCATCTTTCATTTTAGTTGGGTCAAAGATAATATTATTTCCCTTACTATATAAATACATTAAAAAGATGAATTCATTTAATTCTAAGTTTAATTTTTTATAGTTTTTTAACATGTATATTGGTATTACTATATTTCCATCTTGGTACATTTCTATTAGTTTGGAACTTTTCATTATCTTCACCTCTTTTTTTGTTATATTAACATAAAGTTTCTATTATGAAAAGAGTATTATACTTCTAATACTCCTTCATTGTATTTTGATTTTATATATTTTCTTATTTCTTCTTTATTATTTTGTAGTCTACTATAAAGGATTTCTTCTTCTAGGTCTTTATATATCGTTTTTAAGTACTTCCCTGGTTCTTTATTTAGTATCTCCATTATTTCTTCACTAGTTATCTCTATATCCTTCCTACTATGGATTATAAGGCTATTGTAAGACTTAGTTATTTCTTTCTTATCCATACCCTTGATTGCTCCTGCAACTGAGTTTACATATAATCCATATTTATATAGTGCCATTGGGTCACAATTATTTAATGGAAGTGCTTTATTAATATCTTCTATTAATTCTTTTTCACTACTAGTGAACGGGTAAATATCTACAACATTTAATATTGACCACACACTAATTAAAGAATCTGTATTTTTTACCTCACTTAATCTTTTTAATTCTAACTCTTTATCTAGATTAAAGTGAAGAAGTAGTTCTATTCCCTTTTTTACATTGGCACTGGCAAATATTTTATCTAGTTCTTCTTTTTTTCTATTATAAGATAAATTTTTTAGTAAGTGTTTTACCTCTGGAATTGCTTCTTTTATTTCTTCACTTAGTTCAAAATCAAGATTGGTTGCGAATCTGATAGCACGTAATATTCTTAGACTATCTTCTTCTAATTTTTCTCTTGCTTTTCCAACTGTTTCTATTACCCTTTTTGATAAATCTTCTTGGCCATTTAGAAAGTCTATGATATCACCATTTTTATCCATACAAATTGTGTTTATGACGAAGTCTCTTCTTTTTAAATCTTCATATAAATCATCTATATATTCTATTTCAACTGGTTTTCTATTATCTATATATTTTATTTCTTTTCTAAAGGTAGTGATTTCATAGCGTATATTTTTGATCATGACTGTTACTGAACCATAATCTGATAGATCAATAATGCTATCTTCAAATATCTCTTGTAATTCTTTAGGAGTTGCATTTGTTGTTATATCTATATCATTTGATTCTATTCCAAGTAGGTAGTCTCTTACAAATCCTCCTACAATATATGCTTTATAACCTTTATTGGTAATTTCTTCTAGAACTTTTAAGGCTTTTTCTTGCATTTACATCACCACTTATATTATAACATAATTTTACAAACAAAAAGAAGCTTTCGCTCCTTTTTATTATTCATTTACAGTTTCTTTTAATGCAGATCCTGCTTTGAATGTAACTGCTTTTCTAGCAGCGATTTGAACAGTAGCTCCAGTTCTTGGGTTACGTCCTTCACGTGCTGCTCTTTCAGAAACTGCGAAAGTTCCGAATCCTGCAACAGGAACTTTATCTCCTTCTTTTAATGCATTTGTAATTGTTGCGAAAGTTGCATCAATTGCTCTAGTTGCATCTGCTTTTGTTAATCCAGTTTCTTCTGCAACTGCTTCTACTAATTCTACTTTTTTCATGTAAAATACCTCCCTATGTTTTTAAGCATCATATGCTTACATATAGAATTTATCATGAATCAGGGTAAAATGCAAGAAAAAGCCCACAAAATCGTAAAAAAAAGAAGTGTTTTACTTCTTCTTATCTAGTTTCTTATTAATTGATTCTAATAGTGAAATTATTTGCCCTAGACCATAGAAAAATACACATACTAGAAGACTGATAAACCAAATAGTAATTGTTAATGAGAAATTAAATTCTGTGGTTGCACAAGTATTTTCAAATAGACCATTAGTAGTACAGGATGGGAAAATGTTTCCAAATATTATTCCTACTACAAAACAGATTCCAAATGTTATTAATGATAGTATCTGATAATTATTTAATTTCTTATTAGTTACTTCTTTAGCCATAGTCTTTAATTTTGGTAATTCTTTTGATTTATCCATTTCTGTAAATACATCTGTTTCATCTGGATTTTCTATATGAACTTGATATAGATATATGTATCTTGCTAAAAGACAATTGTATATAGTTGATAATATTGATAGTACTACTCCATCAAATGTAGTTGATGCAATTAGATTAACTGCAAGTAGAATTATTGAAGTAATTACTATTGAATAAAAATAATTTTCATTACTTATTTCATAGAATGGAGATGAGCTCATTTTTAATTCTTTCCATATTTTTGTGTTTTTTAGTAAATTATGACTGATATAAATTAAGAATATTATATTTATAATAAAACTAATTAATGAGGTTATACCAAATGATTGAACCATAGTTAGAACTGCTGCTACTGCAAATATGAAATAAATTATAATTAAGAATATATTTAAATAGTTAAAGTACTTTCTGCCTGATTTTGTTTTTAATGGAATGAAATATATAAGTCCTATTAAATATAAGATGTTATGGTTTAGTAGACTCCTAAATATTTCTTCTGCTGATAGGCTATTGTTAACAGCAAAAGCTTGAGATAGTACAATAATAATTACAGTAAATAAAATTAGTAAATTTATAATTGATGATGGACTATCATACCATGCTTTTAATTGTTCTTTTTCATTTTTCATTTTTACACCTTCTTACTATATTAGTATAACATATACTATGTGTAATTTGTATGAAATTTTGGATAGCTTTTTGATTCTACTTTCAAAAAAAGATGCATTAGGCATCTTGATTTAATTTTTCTATTTCATCTTCAGGCAATTCAGTATACTTTGATATTTTTTCTACTGGAATATTATCATTTAACATCTGCTTTGATACTTTTCTTTTTGTAGCAAAAATTATCTCTCTTCTAAATTTGTCAACAATACTTTTTTATGCTATAATACAGCTAGTTTGGAGGGGATTGTTATGAATTTACCTACTATTGCGATTGTTGGTAGACCTAACGTTGGTAAAAGTACCTTATTTAATAAAATAGTTGGCCGAAAGGTTTCAATAATTGAAGATATTCCTGGTGTTACTAGGGATCGTATTTATCAAGAAGCTAGTTATCGTGACAAAAAGTTTTATTTGATTGACACTGGTGGTATTGATGTTAGCAAAGAAACTTTTAATGAAGAGATTAAAATTCAAGCTGAAATTGCGATTAATGAGGCTGATGTTGTACTATTTATTGTTGATGGTAAAGAAGGAATTACTCATAATGATTTAGTTGTTCGTGATATATTAAGAAAGTCTAAAAAAAGAGTTGTAGTGGCAATCAATAAAGTTGATGTTAAAGAAGCTCAAAATCATATGTATGACTTTTATGAGTTAGGTTTTTCATCTTATATTCCTATTAGTAGTATTCATAATACTGGTTATGTTGAACTTATGGATACTATTACAATGGATTTTCCTGATTATAATAACGAGGAAGAAGATACAAGACTTAAGTTTTCTATAATTGGTAGACCTAATGTGGGTAAGAGTTCTCTTACTAATGCATTACTTAATGAGGATCGTGTTGTTGTTTCAAACATTTCTGGTACTACTAGAGATTCTATTGACTCTATCTT
The DNA here is from genome assembly GCA_900547465.1 of uncultured Mycoplasmatota bacterium. Taxonomy (GTDB): domain Bacteria; phylum Bacillota_I; class Bacilli_A; order RF39; family UBA660; genus UMGS995. The sequence continues at coordinate 32,071 of URHJ01000012.1, forward strand.
TAAATATCATGGGGAAGAATATGTATTAATAGATACTGCTGGTATGCGAAAAAAAGGTCGTGTTTTTGAATCAGTAGAAAAATATAGTTTATTACGTTCATTGAAATCTATTGATAGAAGTGATATTTGTTTAGTTGTTATTAATGCCGAAGAGGGTATAACTGAACATGATAAACATATTGCTGGATATGCAATTGAACGTGGTAAAGGTCTTATATTTGTTGTTAATAAATGGGATACAGTTACTGATTATAGTATTAGTGAGTATACAAAGTTAATGAGAGCTGAATTTCAATTTGCGACATATGCTCCTATTGTATTTTTATCAGCACTTACTAAAAAAAGAATTCATACTTTAATGCCTGAGGTTATAAAAGTTTCTGAAAATATTAAAAGAGAAATTAAAACTAGTATTTTAAATGATGTTATTTTAGATGCATATCAATTAAACTTACCTCCTAGTTATAAGGGTAAGAGATTAAAAATTTATTTTTCTAGTCAAACTGGTGTTAAGCCTCCTAAATTCACTTTACGTGTTAATAATAAGGGGCTTGTTCACTTCTCATATGAGAGATATCTTGAAAATAAATTACGCGAAAATTTTAATCTAGAGGGTACTCCTATTATATTACAGTTCAAAAATAGAAGTGGTGATGAATAGTATGATTATTGGTAATAATTCTAACAACTCTAATAGTTTTAATATTAATAACAAATTTCAAAAGAAGATTCAAAGTCCTGTTATTCCTAATAAATCTAATATGAATAATAGTAATAATTTCAATAATAAAGTTGTAAAACCAAATCCTTCTTCAAAAGGAAATGTTTTTACTAAAAATATCTTTTCTATAGAGGGTGGAAATGCTTCTAGTAGTGATGATATGTATAATAAATCTATTGCAATGCTTAATGATAGACTAGAAAAGGGTACTATTACTATGGATGAATTCAATAAGAAATGTAGAGATATTGCTAAAAAAAGAGGCAATCTTTAGGATAATTAATTGAAACATTAAACTATCTTTAACATATAATCTTATAGGAGGTTTTTATGTTCGGAGATAGTTTTTTTAAGAAAGTAGAAAAAAAGACAAATGTTGATAAAGATACCATTATGTCTCTTGCTAAAAAGCTACAAGGATCTAATATGAAAGATGAAAATGTATTGAGAGATATGGTTCAGGAAATTTCTACCTTAACTGGTAAAGAAGTTTCTAAAGAAAAAGAGGATAAAATAGTTAATGCTATTATAAAAGATAATGTTCCTAAAGATATTGATAAAATGTTTTAAGAGGTTAGCCTCTTTTTTTGTTTTTTGCATATATTTTCTTTTTATTACATAAGTTTAAATGAATAAAGGAGAATGTGTATGGAAAAGCAAGAAATTATTAAGAATATTGCTGCTAGAAGTGGCGGAGATATTTACTTAGGTGTTGTTGGAGCAGTTAGAACTGGTAAGAGTACTTTTATTAAGAAGATGGTTGAAACTCTTGTTGTTCCTAATATAGAAGATGAATATGAGAGAAAAAGAGCTCTTGATGAAATACCACAAAGTGCTGCTGGAAAGACTATTATGACAACAGAACCTAAATTTGTTCCTAATAATGCGGCTAAGATACAGATAGATGATTTTAGTTGTAATATTAGATTAATTGACTGTGTTGGTTATGTAATTGATAAAGCTGTTGGAGCTGATGATGAAAATGGTCCTAGAATGGTAAAAACTCCATGGTACAATGAGGAAATACCTTTTGTTGAGGCAGCTGAAGTTGGTACTGAGAAAGTTATTAAGGAACACTCAACTATTGGAATAGTTGTTACTACTGATGGTTCTATTGGTGAATTTAATAGAAATGATTATCTAGAGGCTGAAAGTCGTGTCATAAGTGAGTTAAAAAGTATTGGAAAGCCATTTATTGTACTATTAAACTCTACTCACCCTACTCTACCTGAAACAGAAAGATTAGCTGATAGTTTAAGAGAAGAACATAATGTTCCAGTTATGCCTATTAGTATTGAAGCAATGACTGAGAAGGATATGTACAATATCTTGAAAGAGGCTTTATATGAGTTCCCTGTTTTAGAAGTAAAGGTTAATATGCCAGAATGGATTGCGATACTTAATTATGATCATCCTGTAAAAAAAGAATACATAAGATGTATTCGTGAAAGTGTAGTTGAGATAGATAAACTACGTGACATAGAAAATATAACAGGACAATTTATGGATAGTGAAATGATAGAGAAGAGTTATTTATCATCTGTAGATCCTGCGACTGGTATTGTAACTGTTGATCTATGTGCCCCTGCTTCGCTATATCAACAAACCCTTTCTCAAATAATAAATGTTGATGTTAAAAATAAGGCTGATTTATTATCACTGTTCCAAGACTTTAATATAGCTAAAAAGGAATATGATCAGATAAAATATGCCTTGAAAATGGTAAAACAAACTGGTTATGGTATAGCAACTCCATCTATTGAGGATATGAAACTTGATAAACCTGAGATTGTAAAACAAGGACCTAGATATGGTGTTAAATTAAAGGCCGTTGCACCATCTATTCATATGATTCGTGTAGATGTAGAATCAACTTTTGAACCAATTATAGGTAGTGAGGTTCAAAGTAAGGAATTGATTGATTACTTAATGAAAGATCAAAAAGATGATCCTACTAGTATTTGGAAAAGTGAAATATTTGGTAGAAGTTTAGATAATATTGTACAAGAGGGCATTCAATCAAAAATAAATCTAATGCCTGATAACATTAGATTCAAATTACAACAAACTCTTACAAAAGTTGTTAATAAGGGTTCTAATAATATGATTGCGATTGTAATATAAGAGGATTTATCCTCTTTTTATTTGACTATTTTTGATGTTTGAATTATTTTTTTTGCTGATGGACCATATACTATGTTTCCCATATCTATGATTGGTATTATATCTTCTATATCTTCTACATCTATATAAAATTTATCTTTATAATATCTTTTATTTATATTTTTTGGTAATATTTCATATTCTTCTGTTTCAAATAGAAATGGTTCATTTTGATAGATAATTATTCTAAAGTCTGCTTCCTGATTAAATTCATTATCATCTATTTTTATTATATTTAGAAATACTCCTATCTTTTGATTAGGATATACCTTTATTTTATAAAAACCATTTAAATCTAATTTGTATCTAGTATCTATTTTTATTAGGATATCTTTTATTTCATTTAATAAAGTTTCTTTATCTTTTAAATTTATACCATTAAATTGATAAGCATTAATAAATATATCTATATCTTCATCATTAACTATTTCTATTCTCATGTACATCACCTAATCTATTGTATGAAAAAAGGATTAGAAAGTTCTAACCCTTTAAATAGTTTCTTCTTCACTTAGTTGTTCTAGTTTTTGCAATACTTCTTTAGCTCCTAATTTCGTAACACTAGAAAATACAATTAAATCGTCTCCTACAACTAAATCTAGTGTATCCATTATTGTTTTTAGATTTTTTTCTTTTTTACTTCCACCTACTTTATCTGCTTTTGTTGCGATAATTGTAACTGGTACTTTATAGTATTTTAAAAAGTTATACATAAGTAGATCGTCTTCTGTTGGTTTGTGTCTAAAGTCTACTAGCATGAACACTCTTTTTAGTTGTTCTCTTTTTTCTAGATATTCTTCTATCATCATTCCAAATTTAGCTTGTGTTTTTTTATCAACAGCTGCATATCCATAGCCTGGAACGTCAATTAAATATAGTCTGTCATTTATTGAATAAAAATTAAGAGTTTGAGTTTTCCCTGGTCTTGATGAAGTGTGAGCAAGGTTTTTTCGTTTAAGAATTGTGTTAATAAAACTACTTTTTCCAACATTACTACGACCTACCAATAAGAATTCTGGTTTGTTTCTTTCTGGATATTGGCTTCTTCTTGTAGCAATCACTTCTAATTCTGCTTTTTTAATATCCATATTATTCATCCCTCTCTAGTTCAACTTTATATTCTTTTGTTTTTAAATCAAGTGCTTCCATTAATTTCATAGCATCTTCAAATGATTTCACTTTAGCTCCACTTGCGAATTTGTGTCCTCCACCATTGAATTTTTCGGCTACTGTGTTAATTTCTGGTCCACGTGATCTAATTGATATTCTTATTATATCATTTTTTATATCTTCTGTAATGGTTGCCCAAACTAAAACTTCTTCTATAAAATTAAAGTTGTTTATTAGGTTACCAGCTGATGCTGAGTCAACTTCATATTCATTGATTATTTGATCCGTTATTTTTATATATGCAAGACCATTTTCTGTTACAGTCATATTTGATGAAATATATCCCTCTAATCTTACTTCTGCTAATGGTCTTTTATATAGTTGTTGATATACTTCATTCATATTAAATGGATATTTATCTAAATAATATGATACTAATGCAAATGTTTTGGAAGTGCAACTGTTAAATAAAAATCTGTTTGAGTCTGCAGCTAGTCCAATGAATAGGGTTTTGGCAATTTCACTATTACATTCTAGCTTGGTATCTTTGATTAACTCCATAATTATTTGAGCTGCGGAAGAGGATGTATCCTCTATATATTCTAGATCACAAAACTCTTCTATAAATGGGTGATGATCTATCTTTATCATTTCTGCGAATCCTTCAAATGATGCTATATCAACTCTTTTTTTATCTGGAGTATCAGTGATAATTAGAAGTGCATCTTTTACTTTTTCAAGTTTATCTAAATTACCGATAAATCTAAACTTAGCACTTCCTGTTCCTACTGCTAGTACTTTTTTACCTGGAAATGTCAATCTAATTGAATCACGTAAACCGATTTGACTTGCCATAGCATCTGGATCTACTCCAATATGTCTAGCAATAACTATTGTATCGTATTTTTTAATTTTTTTATAAATTTCTTTGAACATTTTTTTACCTATTTTGAACAAATGACAAAGTATCTTTAGCTATTACTAATTCCTCATCTGTTGGAATTACATATACTAATACATTTGAATCATCTGTACTAATCTTTCTAATCTCACCTTTTACTTGATTTAGATTTTCATCAATCTTAATACCTAGGCAAGATAGCTTATTTATAATTTTTGAACGTAGGATTGGACTGTTTTCTCCAATTCCTGCAGTAAATATTATAACATCTGCTCCCTCTAATTCAACATAATAATTTGAAATATATGAAACTACTGTTTTTGCGTACTTCTCTTGAGTTAGTATTGCTTGAGGATCTCCTAATAATGCTTCTCTTTCAATGTCTCTAGCATCTGAACTTATTTGACTCATTCCTAATAGTCCTGATTTATGGTTTAAATCATCTATAATTTCTCCAGCATTTTTACCTTCTTTTTCCATAATATATGGGATTATTGATGGATCAATGTCTCCAGATCTTGTTCCCATCATAATTCCAGCAAGTGGTGTAAATCCCATTGAGGTATCTATACTCTTTCCATCTTTTATAGCGCATACAGAACCACCACTTCCTAAGTGACAACCTATTATTTTTAAATCAGTTCTGCCTAGTTCTTTTTCTATTTGTTTTACTATATATCTGTAACTAGTTCCATGTGCTCCGTATTTTCTAATTTGATATTTTTCATACCAAGAATATGGAATTGGATATAAGAAATTTTCTTTTTCCATTGTCTTATGGAATGATGTATCAAAAACAGCTACCATTGGTATGTTTGGTACTACTTCCTTGAAAGCTCTTATTACTTCTACATCTTCTGGATTGTGTAATGGGGCTAGATTTTTAATACTGTCAATATATTCGATGACTTCATCTGTTATTAATACTGATGATGAATATTTGTCACCACCCGCAACAATACGATGTCCTATACCATCTATTTCTTCAAGACTAGTAATTATACCTAAATCAATTAGTTTTTCAATTAATACTTTTACTGCTTCTTTTTGATTTGGTAAATCTATCTCTGATTTAATTTTTTCTCCGTTAAAAGTTATAGTATAGAAGCTACCATCTAAGCCAATTCTTTCAAAGTTACCCTTGGCTATTACTTTTTCCTCATCCATATTATATAATTTAAATTTTAAGGAACTACTTCCTGCATTTATTGATATTATTTTCATAAGCTCACTTCCTCCTATTTTATTATACAATACTATTTTACTTTTGCATATTTTTTTTACGCTTTTGGACATAATTAAATGTTATTAAAAAAGATTGAGGAGTTCAATCTTTAATGTTTACTTTAAGTTTTTAATTTCTTCTATAGATAAACCTGTTATTTCTGATATCAACTCAACTTCCATAGCTTTAGATAACATATTTTTAGCTATTTCTTTTTTATTTTCGATTTTGCCTTGAGAAAATCCTTCTGCCTTGCCTTGTGATAGCCCATCTCTATATCCTTGATCTCTTAAAGCCCATTCTTTATCGTATGCTTCTCCTACTCCTCCTTCAAAACTTACTTCTTCTGCTTCTTTCACATATTCATCCATTATATTCTCTCCTCCTAAGTCATTTAACTTATCTAAGTCCA
>URHJ01000013.1 GCA_900547465.1 uncultured Mycoplasmatota bacterium
AATACCATTAATATAAAGCCAAGTAAGAAACAAAATACCCTCATCATAATTTTGACTCCTTACTTAAATTTATGAAACATCTATTTATAGTATACGAATATTTGTTTTGTTTATACGAAAAAGAAAGTAGAATTTAGTCTACTTTCTCTGTTGTTAGTTTTGCTACCTCAACTTGATTAATTGTTTGAAATTTTTTTGTTATTTTATCAGTAGTTATTGATACATTTTCAATATCTTTATTAACAGTTTGAATACTTCTAGATAATTTATCCCAACGTTCTTTGTATCTTGCAAACTCTAGTCCTAGTTTATTTAATTCTTCATGGATAATAGATGTATATTTATCTCTTTCCATATTTTTGATAATCATTTCTATGACAGTTAATGTAGAGATTAATGTTGTTGGTGAAGTAATCCAAACTTTTTTCTTATATGAATATTCAATAATATCTGGATGGTAGGCATTAATTTCTGCAAAAATTGCTTCTGCTGGTAAAAACATTATAGCTTGATCTGATGTTTCACCTGGTATTATGTATTTAGTGCTAATGGCATCTATATGTTTTTTTACATCTATTTTAAACAATTTTTCATATCTATCTCGTTCTTCTTGAGATAATGTTTTATCAACCATTAATTGATAATGCTCTAATGGAAATTTAGAATCTATGGCTATTGTACCTAATGGTGATGGAGCAAATAAGCAGCAGTCAGCAATATATTTATTACTCATTGTATATTGTAATTTATAAATTTTATCATTATTTTCACCAAAGACACTAGTTAGGATATGTTTTAAATTGACTTCTCCAAATATTCCTCTACTCTTCTTATCTGTTAAAATACTCTGTAATGATACTATATCCGTAGATAAATGCTCTATCTTTTTTTGTGCCTCATCTATCTTTGATAATCTCTCTATTACAGACATAAATGTTTTATTTGTTTTTTCAAAGTTTTGATCCAAGCGTTCATTTACTTTTTCATTAATCGCAAGTAGTCTTCTTTCAACTTGCTCATTTAAATTGGTAAAGTCTTCATTCATATTTTTTGTTAAATCAGATTTAAATTCACCCAATTCTTTAACCATGCCAACTTCTAATTTTCCAAGTCTTTCAGTTATATTTGACTCATTTATATTTTTAAATAAAGAAATTACTATTAATACTAAATTAACAATTAGTAATCCTATTATAATATAATCCATTTTACCACCTACTCTATCTTCATTTTTTTACTAACTATTTTTGATATGACATACGCTATTATAATAAATACTGAAACTATCATTATTGTTTTTATATCAGTAATACTTTCTAGTAAACTTTTACCAATACATCCCCAGAAAATAACCATAAATATTTTACCAATCAGTATAGCAGTAATGAATTTTCGCTTACTCATATTAATAACTCCACAAGCTATGTTTATTAAAAATGCGGGAGTAAATGGTAAGGCAATTAATACTACTAAATTAGAAAACTCTATTGTTTTCATTTTCTTGATAACTTTTTCTAGTTTTTTACTAGCTAATATGTTTTTTAGTATATTTTTAGATAAAAACTTATAAAAAGAAAAAGCTAAGTAACAGCCAAAGCAAGTAGATAACCATGAAATAATAATTCCAATAATTAAGCCAAATGCATTAATATTTAAGGCAATGAAAACTCCTAATGGTAATGCTGGAATAATAGATTCTAGTACAACTAAAAAAACTCCTAATAATATTCCTGTATTTTGTAATAATGTTGTTAAATATGCTACTGCGTCGTTTACTATTTCCAATCTTATCACCTATTAGTATTATAGTATAAAATTGTTATTTTTAAAAGAAAATAACGTAATAATATGTTACGTTATTTACATAATTTTATATCAATCATTATTTTTATATGATTGATAACCACCAATCAAATTAACTGCATCATATCCATTATTTCTTAAAAATGAACATAATCTTGAACTTGTTGAACCATAATTACAGAAAATATAATACTTATCATTCTTATTTAGATATCTTTTATAATTGGCAATTAAAGTATTTACAGGAATATTTATAGCATTAGCTATTGTTCCACTTTGATATTGAATTTGATCTCTTATATCAATCAAATTGATGTTTTCATTTTTTAGTTTTTCTCTCAATTTCCTATTTGTAATATTCACTTTTACTACACCTCAATGTATATTATGCAAAAAAAAGAATCTATCAAATGATAGAATCCTAGTTATCTTATAATATATGGATTATTCTGAGTTCCTTTTCCTTTTTCTAGCATTACTTTGTCTGATAAATGAATGATAGGTCTTATGTAATTTGTTTCAGATGCTTCTGTACTTCCAACATATCCTAAATATAGCATATATGCCAAATCTGATTCTTCTGAGTCACCATTGGCAAACCATGTTGAAGAACCTTCTGATATATAATTATAATTTTGACAACTTGGTGATGTTGTTGTTGTGCAGTTTGGATCTATAGAAGCATTTAAAAAATCATAAACTGGTAATAATCCTATTTTTGTATCATAGGTGGTTGAGCAATCAGTTGAACCATCCCTAGATGTGTCAGATTCACTTCTTTTTCCAACGCAACTTTTAAATTCCACTGTTTTTGCTTTATCTTCTTTTGTTAAAAACTTTTCTTCTTGTGTATATTCATAATAATTGTACTTATCTTCTACTTCACGGCCTATTTTTCCTTTATAATAGTAATCTAAAATGTCGGAAATTTTACTATTCCTATAATCGTTTATACCTGAATTATTTTCATAAATTTTATTATATCTATCATCCCATGGGAATTCATTTTCACTTGCATTTTCTTGTATCAAAACTACTTCATTATTTTTAGTAACTTTAACAATTCTAAATATTCTTTCAGAATCACTAAATTTAACATAATTATTTACATTTGAACCTCTATAAATATATTCGTCATTATATAAATACAATCCATATCCACTTGTTACTAAATTCTTTTTATTTTTTATTGCATCATAGAATGTAGTTGTTTCATAGTCATTTCCACACTTTAAGTATGGAGTATAGGTGTATTCTTTATTTGATACTTTATCAACGGTAACGTTTCCTTTACAATTTTGATCCTTAAGATAATAATCTAACTCTTTCATTTTTTTATTTTCAACTAAAATCGTAGTAGTAGCTTCTATTGATTCATCAGTTGTTTTTGGTAATTTTTTTGGGTAATCTTCAAAATAAGATACAGCTGCTTCTTTCATTATATCTTCTACTTCAGCATATGTGTAATCTTTTTTGGAAAATAAAGAAAGTATAAATCCTAGTCCTAAAACTATTATTAAACCAATTATGACAATTCCAAATAACTTTAGCATTTTGGCACGAAATTGTTCTTGTTCTATTTTTGATTGATTATCATTATCGCTTGCTATTGTTTCTTCTTCTGTTTCATATTCTAAATTTTCTTTTTCTTCTGAATCGTTTTCCAATGCATCTTCAAATTCTTTATTTTGAAAATTTTTTTGTGAATTATTATTCATATTTTACCTCTTTTCTAGTTATCAAAGAAATCATCAAAGAAATCATCATCGTCATCGTCGTCATCATCTAAACTTATTTCAGGTTGCTTTAGTTCTATATTTTGAATAACTTCTTTATCCTCATCACCAATAACTTCTATTTTTTCATTTTCTTTCTTTTCTTCTTTTTCTTTATTATTTCTTCTTTCTTCTTCTTCTAATTCAGCTATTTTTGCATCTATTTTCTTAACTAATTCATCAACATTAAACTCATCATCATCATTTTTCTTTTCAGGTTCTCTTGGGATACTAAATGGAACATTTTTTTGTGGTACATTATTAAAATCTGGTTGATCCATCATTTTATTAAATAATGGATTTGAATTAAATGGTGGTGTTTTTACTGGTTCATCATCTGCTTGATTCATCATTTCTAATAATTTTTTCTTTTTTTCACTTTTTACATATTCCTTGATATCAAAAGTATGAACTTTATGTTTTTTTCTTATAGGATATTTAGCTTGTGGATATTTCTTACCCCAATTTATTTTATAATCCGGTGTAAATGTAGTTTTAAATGGATTCATACGAAGTCTCATTATGATTACATCATTTTCTTTCATACGTTGTAAGTCTGAAACGGTTACTAGTGGAGTGGAAGCGGTTTTGTCATTCTTTTTAGATTTTACCTCACCACACATTTTAGAAATTTCCTCTAAAGCTTTCAATTCTGTTGTTACTAGGTAAATTAAGTTACCACAGTTACCACGTAAAGTCTCAGCATCTTCCTTACCATAGACACTATCTAATTGAGCAAAGTTTTGAATAATCATTGTAAATCTAATCTGACGGGAACGTGCAGCAGTTATCATTGTGGTAACATCTTTAAGAGGGGGCATATTAGCAAACTCATCAAGTAAGAAATTTGTCCTAACAGGTAATTTACCACCATGCTTTTGTGCACTGGCTATTAAAGTTTCATATATTTGCTTTAATAAAATCGTAACTAAAGAGTGATATGTCTTTTTTTCATCTTGAATTACTATAAAAACTGCAGTTGGTCTTTCACCTATTGTTTCTAAGTCTATATCACTATATGACAACATTTCACTTAAATTTTCACGTGAAGCGAAAAGTTTAACTTTTTGACGAAATACGGATAGAATGCTTCCTTTAGTTTCATTTGGAGCGGTTATTGTTGCTGAAACATTAATAGATGCTGCTGAAGTTGGATCTTTAGCGTTAAAGTATTCTTTGATATAAGTAGAACCTCCAAATTTATCTTCCCCAACTGTGCTCATTAAATTAATACTATTAATGTTAATTTCATCTTCCTTAGCATCTTCAAATAAAGCTAAAGCAAGTCCAGAAAAGTAATCTGCTGAAACTTTTTCCCAAAATGGATCAGCATTTTTATTGGATTCATCATACAAAATATTTAAAGCTAAATCATCTAAAAGCTCTATTGCTTTATCTTGAGCACCAGATTTATACATTTTATATGGTAAAGTCATTGGGTTCCACGAGTTACCATTTTGTGGATCACGGAAATTTAATAATAATATTTGATAACCTTTTTCTCTTAGCATTACACTAGTTTTTTCATAAATTTCACCTTTAGGATCAGTAATGATCATACTTTCACCTTTTTTTGATAAAACTTTGACCGTTGGTAAAATTACAGTTTGGGTTTTACCTGAACCAGTTGCACCAATAACTAAAGTATGACTTTCTCCATTATCAACCCAAATATTGTCCTTTTTATACATCAATGGAGTTCCAGCAAATTTAGTTTTTTTATCATTAATATTAATTACTTCGACATTTTTTTGATTTTCTATTTCTTTATCTTTTGCCCATCTACTATATCCTTTATCTTTTTTATCCATAGTAAATCCTATTCCTTTTTCCATTTCAAAGAATTTTGAACTAACACTCATTATAAGTGCTAAAATGGCCAAGAAATAAAATAATAATGTAGCTGCAATGTATTCTGGTTCAAAAGCTGGAAAAGGATTTAATCCAGAAAAAGTTCCATCTTTTGCTAATGTAGAAAGATTTACAATGGCGATTGCTATTACATATAATAGAAATATAGAAAATGATATAAATATTGCTACGTCTTCTTTATCCGCTCTAAATTTCAATTTCATAAAAGATTACTCCCTTTCTTCTTGCTATATATATTAGCATAAAATCCCCTCCAAAACAATAAATTTTAAAATATCATAGTTATATTAACTACTAATTTTAACTTTTTTAAAGTTATCTGAATTTAACTGTTGATATAAAAGTACCGATTCTGTTGGAGTGTCAGAATCTATTCCAATTGTCTTTTTTATGACTAAATACTTATTTCTATTTAATTCAAATAATGTTGACAAATTGTAAACAGGTTCTTCCATAATTTTGCTATTAGAACTATTTTGATTTAATATTTCTATAATTTCGTCATTTAATTTTATAAATATTAAATTATAGTATTTTGATTTATATTTTTTATCTATACCAATATTTGAAACGCAAACAACTTCATCCATAACTCCGTTATTGTCAATATCAACTGTAATAACATCATTAGTTATTAAATTACTATAGTCATCATAATTGAAGTACTCTGAAATAATTTTTTTGTTTTCATCAGACAGAAAATTATTCTTTTCCAATGTAACTACGTTTATATTAAAATTATCAGAATATGCAAATAAATTTCCTTCATAATCAATGTAATCGTTTGCATTATTAAATAAATTCCATGTAGTACCATATTCAAGCTTGTAATTTCCAAATGGCTTATTGTTTATCAAAACTTTGTATTCTCCATAACTCTCTATTTCTGATGTTGATGCTTTACTCCAAGAGTTATTAGAAAAAGACAATCTAGCAAAATTATCAACAACTATATATTTTTTTTCATTATTCTTTGTATTTTTTTCTTCTGTCTTTTTATTTCCAAGAAGAATAACAAATAATGCTACTACATAGACTATAATAATTACCAGTAATATAATAATCTTATTTTTTTTCATATTTATTTTCCTTTTCTATTTGTATGGTCTGCAAAAATATGATCCTACTCCTCTAGTATAACTTTTTACACTAACTTGATCTGGCTGTGGATATCTAGATGAATGAGCAGCAAATTGTTTGTTGTTTCCTATATATATAGCAACATGCCCAATATTTTTGTATCTTCCTGGGTGTGAATATGATCCTTGACTAAAGAAAATCAAATCTCCTGGAGCTAGGTCTTTTTCTTTTATTGCTTTTCCCTTAGATTCACACCATTTGTATTCATCGGCTGCTACACCTGATATATTAATATTAAAGTGACTATATGTTCTGGTTACTAGAGACGAACAGTCAACAGATGAAGGTCCCATTCTGTTAGTTTGACTATATGAGAAACTATCAAAAGTTTTTACTGCATACTCCGCTGCTTTTTTTCCGATTTCTCCACCACTTGTATCCTTATCAGAAGATTCACATTTATCAGCACCTATTCCAAAAATATTAGAACGTTGATTTGTCATTGTTTCAACTTGATATAGTGTATAAGCTTTACTATCCTCAGCATTTGTTTTCATACAACTGCTTTCAGAACAACTTTTTGAACAAGCATTTTTTACAGTCTCAGCCCTTGAAGCACTCATATATTTTTTTACATATGGATAGTAATAACAACCTCCTCTAGATGAACTACCAGGACTATACCAATAAGCACCTATATATGCATACCTACTCATCATTGATTCTACACTGTCATACTGAGAAATATTTTTTATATAACCTAAAACTCCTGCACTAAATGAACTATATGATATACATGCATTATAACCACCGGAATTGGTACATCCCATTCCCCAATAATTATTTTTTGATGCTCCTGGAGAAAATCCTTCAACAGCTGCTCTTATAACAACCATTTCTGGATTTATATTGTTTTTAACTGAAATATCATAAATTGTATCGGCATTAGCTGCAAAAGTTTTATATCCTATAATACCACTCGAGTTGGCCTTTGCTTTTAATTTTTCTGCAAATTGACTTTTTGTTAAACTTGTATTATGAATTGAAATCATACTACAAGTTGTTGAATCGGATGATTTTTCAACGGTATTTTCTTCTTCTCCTGACTTTCCAGAACCATCAGAGGCAGAAGACATGATACAAGTCATAAATGCAAAGAAAGTAATTAAAAAGATGGAAGCCATGATAATTGCTGTTATTGATACTACCGGATTTTTTGCAATGATTCCTTTTAAAAATGAATTAGCGCTGAATGGAGCATCAGAAACACTTTCATTATTACTTTCTTCTTTTTCATCACCTTTTTGAGATGAGTCACCTGAGAAGCCATCTTTTAATCTTTGAATGAATTTATTCTTTTTGCCTATATCAGATAAAGCATTAATTCCTTTTGATGATCCAGAATCAGAATCAATTTGACTGTTTGATTGATTAACATCTTGGTTACTTTTGTTACCTAAACTATCAAATTTATCTGCTAAGTCTAAAGCACCTGCGTTATTTAATCTTTCTGCAATTTTTCCAATACCAGGATTTTTTTTAACAAAACTATCTCCCATCTTTTGCATCGCAGCACTGCCAAGTTTTGTATTTGCAAGTTTATCAACAACTTTTCCGCCTTTTCCTCCTGTGAAATAGTTTGCGGCCGCTTTACTAGCCATTTTTCCAATTTTTTTATTCACATCTTTTGAAGAACTTCTGTCATTTTTACTATTGCTAGTTTTTGGTTCTTTTCTTTTTGCCTGATATTTTTCATTATTATTTTGATTTGGCATAACGGTCACCTACTTCTAATGTTTTTCTACAGTCCTCCTCCGTCACCGAAAGAATCTAATTCTTGTTTTGTGACTGTCACATTAATCCTCATTCGTCTATTTCCACAGACAAATAATGCTTCACCTTGAGAATACCTTTTTATACTTTCTTTTTCACTTTCATTTAAATCAATTAATAAACTTAAATCATCAACAGCCTGCTTCTTTAATCCCATTACTAAGTAGTAAGAGGCATTATCAAATATTGCTTTGCCTTGTGTAATAACGGATGGAGCTGAGAAATCACTAGGTTGTTGTGTTATTATTATAGTACCAGTGTTATATTTACGTGCACGACGTTGAACTTGAGCTAAGAAATCAGCTCCAAGAGTATTTTGTTCTCCTAATAAGACGTGAGCTTCATCAACCATTAAAACTGTATCCACACCTGTATCTAAACATAATCCCCATGCATACTTAAGTACATTGAAGAATAATGCGTTTTTTACATTTGAGTCACTATTCATTAATTCTTTTATATTAAATACCATGAAATCACTATTACCGTCTATTGTTGTATGTCCATCAAAATAAAATTTTAATTCTTTTGTAATTGGTCTTAATTTCAATTCAAGTCGTTCCATAATATCACGTTCTTGAGTTTGTTCAGTCATTGACATTAATCTACCTTTAACAGTAGCATAAACATCACTAAAAATCGGATAGTCGGCAGACGTAAATCCAGAGAAATCTGTATTAAAATCAATTCCAAATCTTTTATAAGTATCTTGCACAACTTCACTAAACATAGTAAGAACATCTTCTTGAATTGATGGATCATAATATTTCATAAAGGCTTTTAAAAATTGCAAAGTACGAGTTAAAACAGTGTACCCTAGTCCGTCTTTTATCTCTTGTTCATCAGCATCAATTACAACCTCCAATGGATTAATAAGTCCAAACTCTCCACCTTTTCCAATATCTACTTGATCTCCTCCAAATGTTCTAGTTATTTCTTCAAGTTCATTTTCTGGGTCGATTGCTACTATTTGACATCCATTTCTAATGTGTGTTCTAAGCATTAATTTAGCTGCTGTTGATTTACCACTACCAGAGGTACCAAGGATAATCATGTTAGCATTATTTCTATTATTTTCTTTTCTTATTTTATATAAGAATTGATTAAATAAAATAACTCCACCTGAAAAGTCAATACCAAGTAACGTTGAAAGCCCCGGATCTTTGATACTATCAAAAATGAATGGATACATAGCTGCTAGAGTTACTGATGGAATTGGAGTTCCAATTCTTTCTTCAACATCTTGTGGTGGGAAAATAGGTAAAATTGATTTTAACACTTTTTCCTGTTCAAATCTAAGTGATATAGCTTTTAAATCCATTGCATCTAAGTAGTTTTTTACGTTAGTCTTTTTCATTTCCAAATCTTCTTTTGTATTTGCAGTAATCATAATGTGCATTTGAAAATCAAAAATTCTAGCTTGGGATGCTGCTAGCATCGAAATAAAATATTCCAAGCTCTCAGCATCTTGACGGATACTTTCTCTTAGAGTTTGATCTCTTTCTTTACCGTATCTTTCTCTTAAATCAGCGACTTGTTTATTTAACATTTTTGACATAGTTGAAAAAGGTACAGGGATATGCTTTATTACAATTTTAATTCCTGACATGCTTGTAAGTGTTGATAGATATCCTGGCTGTATATATCTTGGATATGATATAACAGTTAATATAGTTGCATATTTATCACTAATTACAAAATCACTTGCTGAAAAATCTAAACCTTTTGGTGCTAATTGTCCCCTTAAAGATATACTCATACTGGCATCACCGTTCCAAATTCTGTAGTTTTACCCCCATTTAAGAAATTATCTAATACAATCCTTAAATCATCATTACTAACTTGCGTCGCATTTAACCCACATGTAGCTAAACCATTTATTAATAGTCTAATCTTCTTTTGAATAACATCTTCATCTTTGTCTTTAAACAAAATGAAATACTCAGTATCAACAATGTTATTGTTTATAAACGTTTGTCCTTTTTCTATATCTTGAAGAATTAGCTTTCTAATAGCAGGTGCTTGCGTGTTATTAAGTAAAAGTTGTAATTGCGACATATAAACTGATATATCAACAGGTCTATCAGCTACTACAAGCCAAAACTCAAAGTCAATCATATTGTAGAAATTTTTCAAGCTTATTAAAACATTCTGTTGTGAATTATCATCTAAAATAAATATATTTCTTGGAGTTATCTTAACTCCCGTTACTTTATTATTACCATACGTTATAATCATACTATTTTGAAGATTTTTAACTGGTAGCCAATCCTCTGTTGACTTATTATTTTTTGTTGCCACTTCTAATACACCAACCTTTCCATTTATAACTCCTTTGATTTAATAAAAACTCAATTAATTCTGAAATAACAGTTAACATATTATGATAATTAGGTACTGGAACAACCAGAAATCCAGTCACTAGGGCTGGCAATAAAATTATAATTGTAACAGCTGTAGATGACATGGGAATTATTAGTAAAAATAATAAAGTTATACAACAACCAGTACCAAATAATATCAAATCAAATGGTTTAAATATTCCTAAAATTAATTGTCCTTTTTTTGTATTTGCAGGAATTAAATAACTATTCACTATATATCACACTCTCCTTTTTTATATTAAAACTATGGATGTGGTCCACCTGGTGGAGGTCCAGCCTGTGGTGTATCAATGGTTCTATCAGGATTGTCATGGATTGCATTTTCATTTACATCTCTTGCAGTTCCAGGATCCCATCTATTATCTACCCTTGGTGAATTCACATCACTCCACGTTTCTCTACTACCTTGTATTCTATCCATTATATTTTGATGAGCTGTTGCTCCTTCACCTCTACTATTAAACATATCAGGTCTGTCTCCAAGCCTTGTTGTTCTTCGTACAGCATGAAATCTTTCTCGCCAGCTAGCCCTATGTTCCTCTTCAAAACTAGGTGTAATACGATGAGAGTCACCAAATTTCTTAGCTTCTTCATAATTTGTTTTAGACTGACCATATTTCTTTTTATTAGATTCAACTGTACTTAATAGGGCATCACGAGCATTTTCTGCACTACCATATTGTGCAATTAGACTGTCTCTTTCTGTTTGATCCATTTGACCTCTAACAAATCTATCATATCTATCTTGACTACGATTAAGTTCTTTTTCATCATCAAACATTTTGTTTTTAGCTAAATCTAGTCCTTGCGCGGTTACGCCATATTTTTTTCTAGCAACATTAATACCTGCATCACGCATCAAGCGATCATTTATTGCATTCATAACTCCACCACGTGCTTTTGGATCACCAGTTTTTATTTGTGCAGCTAAATCAGCACCAGCTTGCCAAGCAGGTGGAGCAGCTTTTCCTTGTGCAGCTGCCGCGTTAGTAGCTTGAGCTGTACTCATACCTGCTGCTAGAGCTCCTTTTATTCCTGCTCCTCCTAGTAGTGCTGATGTCCCACCTAGAACACCTGATAAAATGCCACTACTTAGGCCTTTTATACCTAGAGCTTCACCAATAAATTTAGGGGCTTCTTCTAAAAATTTGAATAGTCCAATTATTACAAAAATAGTTGCTATAATACCAGTTACGTTACTTTCAAATCCTAAATCGAGATTACCATCAACTATCGCTGCTATTATATATATGACAAAATATGTGACCATTAATCTTACAAACAGGTCTAAATATGTTGAAGTTAGTATTTTAACCCAGTTAGCAAACATTCCATTTTCAGACGACTTAGGATCTATATAACTAATAATTGGAATCGGAGCAATTAATCTTAAAACTGCAAGTTTTAAAGCTCGTATTGCTATATTTATACAACAACCTATTAATGATAGCAATAAAATTATTCCACAAACTGATGATATAAGAGGTAAATAAGAAAATGCATAACCGTCATCACATTTAACATTTACAAGGCCAATCATAGTAGAAATGGTAGTATTTTTTAATGAATATGATATATATAGGTCCCCAAAATTTTCACCTGTAATCAGTTTAGTTATGGCACTAGTCAACCCACCTACTAATCCAGCTGCAGTACCAATTGCAGTACCGATAGCAGTCCCCATACCAGGCACAACAGTTCCTGTAACAGCTCCAGTTCCTGCTGCTACTGCCACGTGTGTTAAAACAGTTTTTACGAATCCTGTTTTTTCCTTTATCTTTTCATTTGGTCCACAAACATAATTTTTTGGCTTACTAAGATTTGTTTTGCCTTCTTTTAGATTTGGCCGAATAAACGCACGTAAAACATAAGCTGCCATTTGTGAACCACTGTTATTTGTTATAGTTACTTTTTTTTCTGTTCCATCATCATCTACAATTCCACTTTTCTTTACATTACTGCCGAAGACAAAACGTTCCAATGTATTATTTTCTAAAATTCTATGTTGAAATGAGTATAAAGTTCCAAATAATAGCCCATTGTTACTAATGTACCAATTATATGATTTTTCCTTTATCTCTCCCGGAATATTTAAAGGAATTATAGACGTAAATAACACTAGCATTATTAATATTTTAGATATAATTTTTCCGGTTCCCCTCTTTTGATCGTTTAATAAATCAGGATTAATAATTACCTGTAATATTGAAGTAGCAAGTTTAAAAATCATTACTACTCCTAATATTAATTGAATTCTGCCATATAAATTTTTTATTAATTCTGGTTTAATAATCTCTGAGTCAGCTATTGCGAATAAAACGTTATAAATATTTGCTATCAATGTATATACAACCATATCAACAGCAGAAAATATTGTTCTTAATATATTCATCCACCAACTAGGCTCAGCATTGTCAGATATTAAACCAAAGGCTAATTGAACCATATTATCACCTCTTTTGTTAAGAAATTCCGCAGTCAGTAGTTATTCCAAATACTCCAAATATTACACTTGTAAGGGTTGGAATAAAAAATAATAATACTGCCGCTATCATTCTTTTAACGAAATTTGAGTTTACTTTACTCATTTGCTTTTCATCAGAAGATACAATTACTTTTATATAATCAATACTGCTTAGAACAATCGTAAGTGAAGGTCCTAATATTTTGATATAATTAAATATTTTCTGTAATAGCCACGCTACTGAGTCTTCATCTGACACATCGCCTAATATTGAATCATTACCTGTACAACTGCTAACTGTCGCCTCTGTAGTTGTTTCCTCTTTTTTTTCTTTTTTCTTTTTGCTACTTTTTGCTTTTGCAAAATTATGTATATACTCTGTTTGAATAATAGTATTTTTTACTTTAGATTTATTTATCGACTTAGCTTCTATATTAACTGGTGATAACATTGTAATCACCATAAAACTAAATATTATTGATATAATTATTTTATGTTGCATAAAAACACATCCTTGCTTACAAAAACTCACTTTGATTATATCAAAAAAAAAAATATATATCAATTGAATTTGACATATATTTTTTATATCTTTTATACGTATATTTTTTTTATGTATAAAAAACTTAAAAACAAATCTCTTTTATACTATTATTTCTTTTTATTAGCTGCATTCCAACAATCGTTCCATCCATTTGTTCCTTTTTCTCCAGATGAAGCAACAATATTCATTAAAACTGTAACTAATAATACAACAAAGAATATAGCTGCTGCATATATACAACGTTTAATTAGTTTTGATTGAGCGGCTTTTATTTCTTTTTCATCACTAGATATTACAGCTTTACCTAAGTCAATCGTTCCAAATAAAATTAATGCGATTGGAATTAATATCTGAATAATTTTTAAAATATATACCACCATCTTAACTATCGGAAGCAACCCTTTACAAGCATCTGCAGATGCTGCAATTTGAAATAAATCTAACATACTTATCTCTCCTTTACTACAAATCTATTTTACATTATTTAGTACTTGTATGTCAATAAAAATACGATTAAAGGATTATATTTTAAAAATACCAAATATCTTATTTCCTTCAGCTTTTTTAGAAGCTGTGTCACTTAGTAATCCTAATCTAAATAATAAATCATTTACAGAATCATTCTTTTTTCTTTCGTCTAACGCTGGTAAATTATAGAATATTTTTGAATTAGATTCATATTCAAAGTCACCAACATCTTTATTATTTAACATACTTTTATTTAAAATAATTTTCTTACCATTTAATTTTTCAAATACTTTTCGATTTTTTCTTATCATTTTATTTAATTGTAAAGTACTTGGTTCCATTAAATAAATTATGTCTGTGCATACTGATGTATCTTGACAGTCATTTAAATCAATGAAAATGACGCTACAATTGTTTAATGATTTAACTCTCTCATTCAATTCACCTTCACCAATTGAAAACATATTTTTTTCATTAAAATAAGAAAAATCTCTTCTATTAACTTCTAATGCACATACACTATTCCCGTATATGTTATTTAATTCTTTCTTCATCATGTATATAAGTGTTGTTGCTCCTGCGTGTTCAGTAACATTTTTTACACCTATAATTTTTTTACCTCCAATGTGTTCTTCTGATGATGCAATTGAAGATGCATTTAGTTGTTGAATTTTGGCAACATCTTTATATGAATTTGGATTTTCAATTAATTGCTTTACAGCATTAACATTATTTGTGAAGTTATAAATACCCATCGAAATTATAGAAGATAAATAAGTAGATGAAGAACACTCTTCATCTGGTATAATTAAAATAAGTTTTTCTGCACTAAGCCCCATTGCTAGTTTTTGAATTACTTCTAAGTTTTTATAATTCTTAATCGCTGTGATATCAAGTATCATTTTATCGAAGAAGAAATTTTTAAACATAGCAACTAACTCATCTGCATCAAATTCTCCAGTAATACTTTTAATGACATCAACATCCAAATTTGAAAGTTCATTTTTATATTGATTAGCTACTATTACATTCAAAAATATCCCTCCTTAACTAAGAATGTTGGGTAATAGTTTTTGTATTTCCCGAAACTTGAAATAATTTAACATTAGGTAAAATCCTATTTATAATTGGCAAATCTATATTTACCGCTGTGACAACTGTATAATATTTTTTGTTACCAACTTCACTACTAGTTGTTACATCATTTTCTTTCCAACAGTATCCTTTATTAGATGGGCAATTAAAATTAGATATGCTAAATCCTGAAGGAACACTATATCCAGTTTCTCTCATATAGGATTGAATTTGGGTATTGGCACAATCATTTAAATCTTCTGAAATTCCTTCACAGACTTCAATAGCATTAATTATTTTATTTTTTGCCCTGAAAGCCTTATTATAATTAACAGAAAATGCCAAGTATCCACTAACAATTACTAGGAAAGCAACAATAAAGGTTAAATTGACTATTCCACCATACGCATCACGCATTTTAACTCACCCCTATAACTTTATTTATTTTTGTAAGTTGAAATATTTTCCCACTGCGTATTTATAGAAGTTTTTATATTAGGCCACATAAGCCAAAAGAATCCAATTACAGCTGCAATTGCAACTAAAGTAATTACAGTTAAGTTTAATTCACCTGAAGCTTCTTTCATATATTCGCACATCCTTTCTTATTATTACATTTATATTATATCAATATCGTAGTAAATTAACAATATTTTTTAATTAATTTTACATAGTTTACATATTAAACATCATAAGCATTGATACTAAAATTATTAACATAACTCCAAAACCAGTGACAACTAACATAATCATAGTTTGGTTTTCCATATGATCTAGACGTTCTTTATATTTTACTTCTCTTGCTTTATTTTGCAATGAAGAAACGCTTTTTGAAAACATCATTAATCTTTCATGTTTCATTTCTTGTGAACCAATTCCAAGACGATATAAAAGTCTCATCATTCTCATTGAATCTCTAACTGGATAATCATTAGCAAATTCCATATATGGATCGATACTAGAATCACCAGTATTGATTCTCTCAACTATTTTTTTTAGACCAGGTCTAAATATTTCTGGAGCATCAGCAATGCTTTTACCTATTGCAACTGGTACAGTATAATGTTGAATTAATATTTCTAAACTTTTTAGATAATATGGAAGTAATAAATCTATCTCATGAAGATGTTTTTTATAGAATGATTTTAATTGCATATATGGTAATTTAAATACACCAAACATTATAACTAGAACTATTATTAAGTTTACAAATGAAAAATCAGCAATAGTAATAGCAAGGAAAATAAATCCTACAATCAGAGCAGTTGAAATTCTTTTTTTATAAAGTTCATCACAATCTAGGTCATCACCATACTTAGCAAAAAGCAAAAAATTATAATCTTCTTCTCTTAATATTTCAAAGTACTTTTCGTTATCGGCAAGAAATTTTTTTCCATCTAAAGTTTTATTATAGAACAATACAAATAACAAAATGGCACATACTATTACAATACTCATTACTCTGCACCTACATTCTCGTTATAATATTTTTCTCCTTTTAAGAGAAAGTAACTATTAATTATAATCAAACTATGCAAAACAAGGGCGATATACCATCTATTTAAAAGTTCTAGATATGTTTCTGTACCAAGCAAAACTTGGATTAACATTACTAATAAATATAACATAACACCAAATTGTAAAAATTTCTTATGGAAAGTTGCTCTTTCAATTCTATCACGATAGACACTTTCAACTAGCATATCTATATCAAGTTGTAGGTTTTCCAAACTATCCATTGCATCTTTGGCACCTTCTTTTGTGATTTGCAAAAATAATTGGTGCATATTCTTTACAATATAATATGGATATAAGTTATTCATATAAGTTAGAGATTCTTCAATATCTCCATTAGTGTAAGCCAAATCAATCATATGATTAACATCAGTTTTTACTGGATCATCTAAAATACCGGAATCTCTCACTCCTTCAATTGCCTTTACAAAAGATTGAGTTGTTGCAAACTCCATAATAGTATTAGATGTATATACTTGAATTTGCTCAAATAAAAATTCACTATATTCTCTTTTACATCTTAAATATGATAGATATGGGATAAATGCTATAGCTGCAACAATATATATTATAGTCCACATTATATTATAAAAATACAAATATGAAACAACTCCTGCAAATCCACCTAATATTAACGCCTGTATCATGTATTGTCTTGGTGTATATTCCCTACCTAATTGCTTTGTTTTTTCACGAACTACTTTAAACGAATAAGGAGCAACTTTCTCATAAGCACTTCCTACTTGTTCTGTAATAAATTTATTGACACCTTGTCCATCGTAATTACGATAAAATGCTATAAATACTATTATTATAAACAATAGAAAATATACCATAAATTATCACCCCTTTAATTCCTAATTCCTTGTGGAGAAACTACCTGCGGTTGTGCTACAACTACATTTGGAGAAGCAGTAACAGCTTGCACTGGTATTTTATTTACAGTTGGTGTAGTGTTTTGTGGCTGTGGCACACTAACTACAGCAACTTGTTGTCTTTGTTGAGGCTGTTGTGTTGTTTGTTGACTTTCTTTATTTGTGATGACCATATCTTCTGCCTTATATGGATCATTGTTATCTGTCATCCCTCTTGTTAATTCCTCAATACTTATATTTTGATTTTCTAAATATTCAATCAAATGGGCACTTGGCTTATTAATAATAGGTTTCTTACCATATATTTTTCTGTAGATTGTATGACTTTGTGGATTGTTATCATCATCTACATAAAATTCAACAACTTCATCTACCTCACGATGGAACTTACCATATGCTTTACTATAATAAGCTTTTATGTGCACTCCTAATTGAATATAACGATAAATAGTTGTTAAGAATTGATTGACATCCAGGTCAGTTTCCATCAAACTATATAGACGGTATGGGATAGCACTAGCTTTGTCAGCATGGATTGTAGATAAAATATTGTGTCCAGATGAGATGGAGTTACGTACAGCAGACACAGCTTCAGCACTACGAACCTCTGAAAGTAATATCCACTTTGGATTTTGACGCATACACGTAACCAATACATCAGTATAACTTGCAACATTGTTTGTTTTCATTGCTACAATATCTCTTTGTGGAAATATTCTATCTAAGTGCAATTCCAGTGTATCTTCGATTGTTATTATTTTTTCATTTTCTTTTGTATGACTAGCCAGATATTTGACAAACTCTGTTTTACCTGAACCAGTTTCTCCAGCTACCATTATGTTACAGTGGCCTTCAACACATTTTATTAAAATATCATGAATGTCAGCTGTAAAATAGTCTTCTTCTAAAAGTTTTTCTTTTTTTAAACGTATTTTTGCTGGTGTTTTACGTATAACACATGCAATACCATTAGTTGCAATTGATTGATGAACAAAGTTCAAACGTAATTCTGTTGATTCAGCATCTAGAAATGGCTTAGCATTATTAAATGTAGTTCCCATTACGTTAGAACATTGAAATGCAAGTTTTTCCATAAATTCTGGGGTAGCTCCAGCTATCTCTACACGTTGTGATCCTTGTGTTAGAGAACGAATCCATATTTGACCGTTATTACAATATGAAATATCTGTAATATCATCGTTATCTAATAAAGGTTTTAAAGGACCGAAATCCAATTTATCAAATATATTCTCGTTCATCTAACCACATCCCTTTTTAATTTTCTTTTAATTCTTTTATTGAGTCCAAACAGTAAGATTATTAATGTAATCTTTTAATTCGTCACTACTTAATTGTAATTCTCCAGCATCATCTTTTAAACTTTCATCTGTTGGCACTGGAATTAATGTTGAATTAACTGACTGCAAGTATTTTGCCTTGTTTAATAATATGTAATATTCTTGAGGTACTGCAAATATCAATTGTGCTGGTGTTCCTTTCTCATCTAAATTAGCAAAGACATTATTACCATTAGAATCTAAAACAGCAAGAACTTTTACATTTTGTAATAACTTACCAATTAATATTTTATCATTAGTTGCGATATTTTCTCCTTCTGCTGTTGCACTTTGTGCTTTTAAGTAAATATCAATATAATTTCCTGGGAAGATTGAATTACCATATGTAGTTTCTGTATTAACTGACATATAAAATAATACATATCCTTCTGGGTAATCATATATAATTTCATCAGGTAATTGATTTTTTTCAACTACAGATCTTTTATAAAATAAACTTCCCTTTGGAATCACACTATCAGCATTAGCATATTTATCTAATACATCACTTTTATTTGTATATGCAAATCCATCACTTACTGTTTCTGAAGAAACATTTTTTGTTCCAATCATATCTTCTGTAATCTGTTGTCCTGGTGAAATCGTATCTTTTGCGTATGGAACAGAAACTGGAGTAATTGCTTTATTTACAGTTGAATTGTATCCTACATATAAAACTATTAGCGCTGCAAATACTCCTAAAATTGTTACTGTGTTTTTATTTGATAAAAACTTCTTTAATCCTACACCCATTTTTATCCTTCCTTTCTCTAATTGGCCATTGTTCCACTTAGTAGTTTGTAACTAACTGGATCTTTTTTATTATTTGTTTCAACTATTGATGATAAACTTGTAACTATATTAATATTTTCATTATTAAATGAGTAATTTGTTCCAGATTGAATTTTGATTGTTGCTTTAGGTGGAACTTCATGTATATCATACATTTGTATATCGTAAGCTCTATTTGTATCTACTGTATCTGCAAATCTTAAAAGAAAGCTTTCTGTAAATTTTTCCTTATCCATTCTTATTATTCCCTTTTGTCTATAATAAGCTAGGTCAACTGCATCTGCCATAGATGCCTCTGTTGTTTCTTTTAATAAATAATAGTCAAGTTCATTACCGGTGGTATAGTTTTGCACTAAGTTGATAGCACCTAGTGCAAGAATACTCAAAATAATAATTCCTATTGTTAACATTGCTTTATTCATATATTATTCACCACCTTATTATTTGTAATTTTTTCCTCTTTCATATGATATATCTAATTTTGTAATTTTATCTTTTAAATCTTTTAAAATTGAACTTGTATAGTAATATAAACCATCAATATCACCTTTTTGATATTCTAGTCCTTGTCCATACTTACCTTCAAACTTAGCTATTTTGGAAGTTTCAGATCCTATCTCTTCGAAGTCTTTTTTACCATTAATTTGAATATGAACTTCTGGATCTTCTTCATATACTTTATCACCTTTTGCTTTTATTTCTTCAGCATACTCTCCAGGATCAATGTCATATCCTTTTGTTGCTGCACAAGTTGTTGTTTCACTATTACATTTTTCTTTTCTAAGAGCTAGATCTGTTGCAGCACTAGTCCAGTTGAATCCTCTTTTTCTATTATTAGGGAACAATTCTTTACCTGTTTGCACAAATCTTATATCTATATTTTCAGGAGATGTTTTATTACCACATTGTTGTTTAGAAGGATCACAACCACTATCATTGCCTCCACCGCAATTTTCAACACTTGGATCACATTTTCCTGTTGAATCTGATAGTGCATAGAAACATTTGAAGTTTAAATCCCAATTAAATTTACCAAATTTTTTAACGGTAGCATGTATATTGTAATCATCAGCACTTGGAGCAGTTGAACTTCCATCAGAATCTACCCTCCAGCTCCACCAGTTTTCATTTGTATTTTTAGAATTATACATAGTACAATACTTATATTTTTCTAGTTCAAATCCTTGATTACTTTTTTGACCATTAGTATATTCTACTTCACCTGTTTTTAAATTTATCCAAGCTCCTGGGAATGTGATAGTTGTTTTATACTCCCAATCTGGATATTTACTTCCATAACAATTTCCATTAACACCATTGTCACAGTGATCTGAATCATTATCTGTAGGTAGTTTGGCAAATATATCATTTTTTAGGTTAGTTTGAGGTTGTGAATGACAAACTATGTTATCATCTTTATTTCCCGTCTTATTTGTATTGTCAAAATTTTTATTAGGTTTATAGTTATTGTCACTTGAATTAGTTATTTCATTTTTTGCCCCTATTTCAAATGTTGCTTTACTTGTTGAACATAACTCAGCTGAAGTTTTTGAACAAGCTTCAATAGCACTTTGATTGACTTTTATCTCATTTTCATATTTATCTTTTAATTCTTTTTCTGACTGAGAATTACATTGATTACTTTCTTTTGTTTTTTGAAACCAGCAACTTTCTTCGCATGACCAACCTGAGGAAACTTGCCTTTTTATACCATGTTCATCAATATTATAATGTCTTACATTACCTATACCATTATATCCAGTATCAATAGCAAAGAATGATTTTAGTAATTCTTTTGTCTCAGCAACACTTCTTAAGTAGTATGGTGCAGCTCTTCTAATGGAATTAATAACAGAGTTTGGTCCAGATGATCTATTATCTCCAACGTATTTTCTTGCTGCTTCTTTGCTTGCAATAGCAGCACCAGTTGGGTTCCATTCCCATTTTTTCCCTGATTTTTTATAAGAACCAAAAGGTTTCTCTGCTTTGGCTTCCTTAAAGCCTTTTGCACATGTATCTAGGTTATTCATAAGTTTTGTTTTTGTTGAGCATTTTTCTGCTAAATTAAAGTATGTACCATCATCAAGTTGATAATACTTATATGGGGAATTAGCTTTATCATCTGCCATAAGTTTAACGGATACTTTACTACTGAAATGATTAACCATTTTTTTAGTATTATCTTTTTCACTACTGCTAGATTTATATACCTTATTATAACATTTATTGATACATGACTGTGAGTATTTTCCACCATCACATTCATTTATACAACTATCAAATTCATCAGAAGGTCCTGCTTGATCAGTATCATCGTCACATACAGCCTTCATTTTACAGTATTTAACCTTATTTGCAGTAGGCCAAGGAATATCACCAGTTTTTTTTGTTACACATGTAACCTTACTTTTTACTGTCACTTGATAAGTGAAACATAAACCTGCTTTTGTTGCGACTGGAGGACTATATGTAGTAGTAAATCTTTCTGTACATTTTACAGTACAATATTGATTTGACAACACTGTTTTTTCAGTCCAATATTTATCAGTATTTGTATCTGTTAGTGATGTACCACACGTTAAACTTCCTGCATCAGTAGACCAATTTCCATTTTTTTCAACAACCCCTTTATATTTCCAATCTGTACTTCCATGTAATTCGTCCAATAAAGTTTTATAATCATTTAATTCTTTAGTACTACTAAATTTAATACCTTGTACCAAATTATAATATTCAATAAAGTTTTTACGCGCACTATTAATAGTCTTTCCACTAAATTCTATTGGAGATGAATCAGATTCTTGCCAGCAGTATGGGAAATATTGTTTCATTTTTGAAATATAGAATTTATCACTACTTTCTCCGTTTTGTACAGTTCCAACATCCTTATCAGATGCCTTTTTTTGATATCTTCCTTCTCTCATCAATTTACATGGTTCTTTAGTGTAATTTAGTCCCTGAAGAATTGAGTCATCTGTTCCGCCTAATTTAAACATTCTGAAATAAGCTGTTCCTGAACCAATCCCATTTTTTCTTGTATCGTCTGATTTATCACTTCCAACGTTTGTTATTGCGACTTTACCACTATCAGTAAAATAGTAATAACCCGGATTATATGTAATATTATTATAAGTGGTTTTTTTATTCAATTTTAATAAAATTACATATGTAGCACCATTTTTTAGATCATTTGCACCAAATTCGTAACTATATATATTACCAGCTGTTAGAGTAGTATAGTTATTCTTTATATCTTGCTTTAAGGTGTGATTCTTAACATCAAAAAGCTCACTTACATCATCAATACCTGTATATCTCATAAATTGAAATTTCCACTCTCCAGCATTAACGGTTACTTCTAAATTAAGTTTATCTTCTATATCAGAAACATTATTTGGCGTCATAGTCACACTAACCATGCCACTCCCGGTGGCTTTATCATTAACTTTTGCTTCTACATTATTCGGAAACAATAATAAAATAAAAACAAGTATTATAAAGTTAAATGGTATTTTTTTATAAAAATATTTATTCATCATTTTCATTCCCTTCTAATATTTTTTTTATTTTCTTATATTTTACAGTTTCTGAAACCGCATAGTTTTTGACTTTTTCATTTTTCCTTACCTCCCTAGCATCTACTACAAAAGAATAACTATTAGTAGAACCAAAAAACCTTGTACAAGTTACTAAAGTTAATAACTTATCTTGTCCATTTATATCCACATCCATTTTGAAATAACTATCTTTCTTTCTATTTTTGCTATATTTTTGAATATATTCTTTAGATAAATTTCCCTCTAAGCTATCAAATTTATCTTGTTTCATAAGTGAAACCGCATATATTTTATATAAATGGTCTTGCCCATCTGTTGTGTATTGTATATACTTATTTTTCTTTATAAAAGATGTATATATAAAGCTCATTAGTTGTTCAAATCTAGCATGAGTTTTATCTGTTATTAATGGATGAGAAGAAACGTTTTTCATGTTGTGTGAATAAACAATAATTCTTGAATCTTGTTTATTTGAACCATTTAATCTCCAACCAATGTTATATGTAGGATCAGAAACATCAGTTGTGTAATAATTTAAAATAGGCATATCAATATTTGTTCCTTGTACCATTACCCATCCTGTAGCAGGAACTTTATCAACACTTCTAAATTTTTCTAAATTTGAAATTCTACTCTTTGGATTATAAAACTTATAAAATATTAGAAGATAGGTACTAAATAATAAAACACATATAAAACATATTATAATTAATAGTCTTCTTTTTTTCATTTTACTTTACCAAATTATAGGGATTAGTTATTAATCCATTACCTTTTTTTACTGACACATTTTTATTTAAATTAGCTGTTAATTTTATTAATCCAGTTGAACCATTTATTATTTTCTCTTCTGATACGTCTGTAAGTGGGCTATTCATATATGCTAAACCATTACTTGTAGACTCTCTAAACCAATGGTTGCTGACGGTTGATGGACTATATAAATCAAATAAACTAACTTCTTCTATCTTTGTTTTATATTGTTTTACTTTTGTTTTTTCACTATAATTTATATATTTTTTATACAGATTAACATTAATACTCTTTTTATCAAATAAATTAACATTGATGTAACTGTTAACATCATTTGCTATTTTGTAACCGACATTTGTTTTTTGTGTTGGATTGTAATAACTATTCTTTTTATCAAAAATTGTTGTAATAACTTGATAATCCATTTCTAAACTTTCATTCATCACAATCTTTGTAGTGCCATTACTTTCTTTTCCAATTACTCTCCATGTGTATCCTGAATATAATATATATTCACCCGTCATAGCTTCAGAAATTTTTTCACCAGCTTTTAATGATTTCTTTCTGCCTTTTAAAAGATATGGACTTGATGCTTCACCACTTCCAGATGAAATTTCGAGATTGGTTTTTAAATTAATTGTTGGTCTAATTCCTGTTAATGTATTTTTATTTTCTTCTTGTATTTTCATTGAATTGCTTCCACTTTTTAATAGTTTTGATTTTTTTGAATTTCCTAACCAACTATACTGCCATGTACCAAGATTTGAATTTCCATCTTTATCTTTAGAATTATTAACATCTGCAACTGATAGGAGTCCCACTGCTTTCTTTTTACCATATTTATTGCACTTTGTATAATTATCTGTATTTGATATTACTTCATTACACCATTTGCTATCAGTTTTTATATATTTTTTTACATTATCACTTAATTTATCATAAAAATAATCATTCAACCAAGTATCTACACTATTGTAATCTACAAAGGCTAAAGGTTCTGAAGACGTAACCTTAACACTTCCATCCTCATTTAAGCCTACTATTTTAAATAAGATACCATCTAACTTAATATAATTATTATTATCATTTCCTTTATAATAATTTGTTTTGTCGGTTTCTTTTTTTACTATCTTATCTAGTATTTGAACAACCTTAACAGTTCTAATTACTTCTGTTTTATTATCAAAACTATCTTTTATTGAATACTTTATTTCATATGTACCATTTTTATTTATATTTACATTTGAATCAACTTTAACTTGTTTTGTATCTATTTTTCCATCTGTATTGTCTGAGACACTTGCAATTCCAGGATCTTTGAACTTATCACCTTTATTAACTGTAATCTCATTTTCACCTTTTAAAGTAATAGTAGGGCCTTTATGATCTACTTTTGAAGAATATATACCACACTTTAAGTAAACATTATAATTATATTCATTATTTTTCTTTTGAACTTTTACCCAACTTTCATTTTCATCACACATGCTACTGCTATTTGGTACTTTTATATCCTCTTTTATAAAATCTTTATTATATAAAGTTTTTAAAGATATTGTTTTTATTCTATTACCTGTTGGAAGATAGGTTTTATTAACTTCAAAATATCTTTTTCCTGCATTCAGAACTTCTTTTTCTGATTTTTTAAACTCAATTAATGGACTAATAATCAAAAACCAAATTAAAGCTACTGCAATGACAACAATTAATGATATTGTGATCTTCTTCTTATTCTTCTCACTCATAATTTTCTCCTATCGTATTTTATAATTATATTTTTGATTTCTTACTGTGTATATTAATGTTATATTATTTGAATTTTCTATTTCAATTGGAACATCAATATATAAGTATTTACCAAGATATTCTTTATTCTTCAGAGCATTCTCTACATTTATCTCTTTAGTCATACCCTCACTATCTATATATTTAATTTTACCATATTTGCTAGAAAAGTCAATTAGTTCTTGACCTTCATAATCATTTGATATAAAAGGAATTTCAATAATTTTCCTGCCACTACTTGCTTGTTTTTGTTCTTCTGTAATTCTACAATCAAAATTGGCATCACAAGACTCAATATTATAATTTATTTGATCTTTAAATTCAGCAGATTCTAAAGTAAAACTTTCTTTTTCTTTGTTCGGTCTTTCAATAACTAATTTCTGTCCTATTTTTTTTTCTGTATTATCATTATTGATATTTGATACATCTTCTAATTTTATTTTAATTTTACGTAAGTAAGCAGTTTTACCATTCTTATATTGTTGATAATAAAGTACAAATCTATCTGATGGTAATTTATTGCTAACCTTAAATATTAAAGCAAAGGTCACAACTTCTCCATTACTAAGTTTTCTAGTTGGATATGGATTACCTAAATCTTTAAAACTATTAGTATAAGTACTACCAGATTGAGAATAATCATGATTTTGATTAACTAAGTGGAAATTTTCTGCATCAAATGCTCTTTTTGATCCATTATTTTGTACTGTTAAGTTTAGAATAACAAAATTACTATTAGCTTCTAATTTATTACCTGCCATGTCTTTATTAGTGAAATAACTTTCATTTATTTTTATCAAGTATCCATTAGCATTCAATGTTTGTTTTTCTTTTATTGTTTTATGTTCTACTCCAAAGTAGTAGAATATATTACCAATTATAATAACTATAATAACGGTAAATAAAACATTAGTTATATAGCGATGTTCTTCATAAAAGTATCCTAGTACTCTCTGTATTTTTTTTATAGTTCTTAGTAATGCATGTTTATCAAAATTAATACTAACTTCGAATTCTTCTCTATCATCTTGATCAAGTTCTAGGAACTCTTTATCACTTGAAAAGTTGAATTTTCTTAAATCTAACCCTAATATCCTGACTCCTAGTATTAAAAATGTTATATACTGTGGAATTCTTAATAACAATAAAAAGTTTTGATAAGCTCTTATTGTCGTAGTAGATGTAGATCCTTCATATGCTGTGAAGAATTGTTGAATTAAGAAAAACATCACTATTAATAATAGATAATCCAAAAATGGTATTAAGTATAATTTCCATGGTTTTTCCTTTCTTCTTAATAAAATTACTAAGCTTCCTGTTATAACTATGACTAGTACTGCCATTAGATAGAAAAGTGGACTTGTATATTTTGTAATTGGTTCTAGATAAGAATCATATGTTAAATAAGAAATGAACTCTGACACAAAACTATCTAATTGCATTGTTTTATAATAAATAAAACCACATAAAATCAAAAGAACTATATGTATTTTTTTGAAGTTCTTTATTAAAAACGCATAGGGTTTTCTAAAAACCATCATACCCCTCCTATTCTCTTATTATTATAGCTCATAACAAAAAAAAATAAAAGAAATTATCCTTATTTTTTAGGATTACCACTTTTATTTTCCATTGGTTCAATATTTTTCTTTCTTATTTTTGATAAATCATCAATAACAGCACACAAATTATTAGCATTATCTTTCTTTATATTTGATAACATATCATCGAAAGCATCTTTTGTATTTGCACTCTCTATTTTTATTCTAAAATTTAATTTTGTCGCTAAGAATCCTTCATTTGGTAATAAATAAGCATCTCTAACTTCTTTTAATATATCCTCATATACTTTATTTATACAACCAGATTCAAATTCATATTTGGGGAAGTTCTTATATCTTTTTTCATCATATAATTCATTTTCCAAAATATTTTCATTCTTTGCTGATAACATAGCTCTTTCTGTTTTAGTTTCCTTTTCTGCCAAAGACGTTAATCTTTCTTTTATATCAGTATCAAGTATAACTTCTAATAATTGTCTCTGATCTTCATACTCCTTAGGCAAAACTTCAAAGATTAAATCAACCAATTTAGTAGCACTTTGATCTAACTGTCCTATAAATTTATCTTTATGTTTTAAGATTGATTTATCTAATAATTTATTAGATGTTTTAAGTGCCCCCTCTACTAATTTTTTTTCATACTCAAATTGTTGCCTTGTTTTTCCTTTTCTTAAATCTTTATTATATATTTCTCTTTCTATTATATCCTCTATAATTTTTCTGTTAGCTTTATTTGTACCACCAATATCTATCTTAAAATCACTTATAAATTTTTCTCTATATTTATCAACTATTTCTGCTAAATCTTCAACTTCTTCTAAATCTAAGTTATAATTAACTTTAGCTCTATTAATTAAATTTTGAAATAATTTATTAACCTCTTCCTCTCTATCTTTTATATCGTCAACTTTCTCTGATGACTCTATTTCTTTTGTAAAATTATTTGCCCTTTTATCAATTTTCTTAATTATATTTTCTAAATAGATTAATTGACGTGTATTATCGGCACTTGATGAAAAAATCAAGCTAACTGTTTCCATCACCTTACTATAATATTTTAGTTCCTCATTTTCATAATCATCCGTATAAGTATTTAATTTTTTATTTAATGGTTCCCCCAACAATGAATTTATAATTTCTTCAAAAGATTCCTTATCTATTTTTGAGCTTATAGTTATTGCTTTTGATGAAATAAAATTTTGTAATAAAACTACCTGTTTTTTTATTATTGCTTTTTTTTCAATACTATTTGTTAGTATTTTTTTCATTGCCTCTTTTTCTAATGTTTTATCCATGGTCCTAATCCTCTTTTTCTAAGTAATCTTTTCCTTTATGGGGTTCTTCTCTTAATAAATCATTATACTCTTGTTGACGTAGTGCTTCGTATATAACAATAGCGCAACTATTTGATAGATTTAGTGCTCTTACATTTGCACTCATTGGGATTCTCATACAATGATCTAGATCATTTTTTAGAATACTTTTTGGAATACCCGTTGATTCTTTTCCAAATATAAAATATAAGTTTTCATTATTTTTATTTGAGTAATCAAAGCTTGTATGTGGCTTCTTACCATATCTTGTAAAGTAGTAATAAATTCCTTTATTTTTTGATTTAAAATCATCAAAATTTTCATAAACGGTATAATCTAGTTTATCAATATAATTAACTCCACATCTTTTTAGATTTTTATCATCTAAAATAAAACCTAATGGTTTTATTAAATGAAGTCTAGTATTAGTCGCAACACAAGTTCTCATAATGTTTCCTGTATTTTGTGGTATTTCTGGTTCAAATAATACGATGTTATTCATAATGTGCTCCTTCTATAGTTATTCCCCTATTTTATTCACTTTTAAATATTTTGTAACTTCGTCCATAGTTAATTTATCTTTATCATTTTCTGGTTCTAAGATATCTGTTACTTCTCCATCTTCAAATGTAATAAAAGCTGGAACATCTTTTGTTAGTTTAATTTTATATTGATACTTATCATTAAAGTCTGATACAAATTTGTCAATATCTTGATCTGTAATATTAACATAGATTATATATTCTTTTAAAGCCTTTTTATTAACTAATTTTTTAAAGTTTTTTTCGAATGATCTACAATTTTGATTATCTGCAGTACAAACATAAATAGTAGCTGAAGTATTTTCTTCTACATAATGCTCCATTTCTTCCTTTGTTATTTCTGTTAGACTATCTTTAATTACAGGGATATTATTTTGATAATCTGCATAAACTTTATACCAACGATATAGATAATATGTTAATAGGAATGTTCCTATAAAAATAGCAAGTAAGATTATATAGTTTTTTAAAGGTACATTTCTAATTTCTTCCTTTTTCTTTATCATATTACCACTCTCCTTATCTATAAAATATTTTAACATATAATTAAGTATTTAGTAACCTAAAAGTTAATTATTTTAACTCATTGACAATTTTTTCTATTGTTTTATCATCTTCATCATAAAAATCAAATCTTTTAATTACTGAAGGTGACTTTATATTTACACTTTGTGTTTTACTATCTAGGATATATGTTTTGTTATTTTCAAAGTAGACTTTGAATTCTCTTTTTCTAAGATCTAGTAATGAATATCTATATTTATCATTTGTAATATTTAAAATATTACCTTTTATTATCATATTTTCACATCTTCCATAGACTAGAATTTCAGGATTAATATCTATTTTAAATTTATCTTTAAGTGCTTTAATAATTTCTATTTGTTCATTACTATCAAGTTCTACAGATAAACATATATTTTTAAATCCTTTTTCTAATAGATAGTATGCACTATAACTATTATAGATATTTAGAAAATAATTTCCTATTAAATTATCTTTTTTTGGAATTAAGTACTCACTAACTAAGTTTTTTTCTACTAAATTATTTGATATATTAAATGTGTTTCTTTCTACATAGTAGTATACTTCTTTATGATTCTTATACTTTTCATATAAGTTGATATCTTTTACGTAGATTCTAATAAATCCCATAGAAAGGCATTTTAGAAGTTGAGCCTTGCTGTAACATTTCGCAACCATACCTGATTCTTTTTGTACTTCTATATTTTTAAAATCTACTTTTTCTTCTATTACATCTTTTTTAGAATTACTTCTTATATCTATTAAACTATTAGTTAAATATCTTCTTATCTCATTTATTTCACCTATAGAAATAAATATATCATTATCCATCTCTATATTAATATTATTAGTAATAAATGGAGTATTACCTAACTTTTTAAGTTGTATTTCTATTCTTTCTTTTGTTATAGGAGAAGTTTTTGATTTTTCTACTGGTGAACCTTCTTTTATAATTTCGTTTTCTCCATCACTTATCTTTATAGAAAGATTACTACCACATTTCGCAATAACTTTATATTTTACTGATATCTTTTTTAAGTCATATTTTTTTAAAGAATCTACTAATTTTTTATCTATTGTTTTATAGATTGTATCTTTTCTTTTTAAATCTACTTTATTATCAATATAAGCTATATCATTAGCTTTTACGCTATTAGTTAACTTCATATTTTTATCATATAAGAAATTAACAATCATACCACTATTACTTTCATTAAAACGAATACCATCTTCTTGATTTAATTCTTTAGTTAATTTTATTTTTATATATTTATTAGTTACTTCTAATACTTTTCCTATTTCTATACCTATGTGATTAGGACTTTTAGTATTCATTAAATTATCTGTTTTAAAAAGATTACCTTCAGTAAATTTACGATTGAATAGTACTTTTAGTTTTTCTGTTTCTTCTTTTAAATTAATATTCTTATTATCAATAATGTTTCGATAGAACTTAGTAATAAATCCAACATATTCAGCACTTTTCATTCTACCTTCTATTTTAAAACTTGTAATATTACTATTTAAAAGTGAAGAAAATTTGGTTGAAGTATTTAATTCTTTAGTACTTAATAAGTATTCGTATGGTGAAGTTTTGTCATTGTCTTTTAAAGCATATTTTAATCTACAACTTCCTGCACATTCTCCTCTATTACCACTTCTTGTTCCTATCATAGAACTCATTAAACAGTTACCTGAATAGCAAATGCATAAAGCTCCGTGAATAAATGTTTCTATCTCAATTGGAAAGTTTATTTGTTTGATTTCTTCTAGAGTTAATTCTCTAGATACAACAACTCTTTTTACTCCCATTTCATAAAACATTTTTATGGTATCTAGACTTGAATTATTGGCTTGGGTAGAAGCATGTATTTCTAGATTAGGATACATTTTTCTAACTAGTGAAATCATTCCAAAGTCTTGCATAATAATAGCATCCACACCATTAATATGAAGATATTTTACTTGTTCTAGAAAGTCTTCTACTTCACTTTCTTTTACCAGTGTATTCATCGTAACATAAATTCTAACTCCATATAAATGGCATAATTTAATAGCTTCAATAATTTCTTCTTTGGAAAAGTTTTTAGCAAATTTTCTAGCGCCAAATGATTTCATAGCTAAATAAACAGCATCAGCTCCGTTATGAATTGCTTCTAATAGGCTTTCCATGTCTCCTGCTGGAGAAAGTAATTCTTTTTTCATATAACATCATCTCATAATTATCATATCATATTCTTTATTTAATATAAATGAAAT
Organism: uncultured Mycoplasmatota bacterium; assembly: GCA_900547465.1. Classification (GTDB taxonomy): domain Bacteria; phylum Bacillota_I; class Bacilli_A; order RF39; family UBA660; genus UMGS995. The sequence continues at coordinate 32,113 of URHJ01000013.1, forward strand.
TTCAACATATATTTTACTATGAATTATGAAGCGGAAAATACAATTAAGAGACTTAACTTTGAAAACTTTATTTGGGTTGTTTTTATAGTTATATCTGCCTTAGATATTTATGGTGATGAACTTATTAAAAAAGGGTTAAAAGAAAATGATAAGTCTTGTCAGGCAAGAGCAGATAAATTATTTTTATTTCTTACTTTTGTATCTTTAATTATATATGTTTATTTCTTTATGAGAAACTACTCTGACTATCAAAAATATAAGAATAAGAGTTATGAAGTAAGACTTTTTGGAAGTATTCTTGTTTTAGTCGCTAGTATTTGTTTTATTTATTTTCAATTAACAACAAGAACTGAAGATTCTCCATCTATTGCTTAGCTTTTAAATTATTAATTTCTTCAGTTAGGGCATTAACCATTTTCTTTAACATTTCTATTTCTTGATCTTTATTTATTTGACTAGTACTACTATTGTTTGTATTTGTCATTCTTTCTGTTTGAACTTGTTTATAATAGGCGTTTGTACATAAAACTTGTGCAGTTAACATTAACCAGTTACCTAGTGCATTTTGTTCATTCGCAGTTAAATCATCAATAAGTAAATAACCTACTACTATTGCACTAAAAGAAAAAGCTTTTGGAGAAACGTCTGGAATTAAGTTCATTTTCTTCACCTAATTTATTATATTAAGAAATAATTTAGAATATATTTTAATATGAATGAAAACTCAAGAAGAATTGAACAAATTAAAGTTGAAAATATTGTTTGGATTATATATTTTTTCTTAATTGGTCTTTGTTTGTACGCTAATAGTTTAGAGAAAGATTACTTTTTGACAGGTAATTTAGAAAAAAAAGAATCTTATCGTAAAATAACTATTTTTATTTTTGTGGTTGCGGTTATTATATATTTATATTTTACTTATGATAACTATGAAGATTATAAGAGTTTGGGTATTAATGATTCTATCAAGAAAAAAAGACTCACTGAATTAAGTCTTTTTGCGTCTTCCTTGGTATTAATTAGTGGTCTTATATTTTTATATATTTCTATAGTTGATACGGAGCTAGAAATAGAATTAGCTTTTAATTAGTATCTCCTATGTATGGATATAATATTTTGGTTACTTTAATATAACCTAGTGAAGATAAATGAAGTCCCTCTTCAGTATATTCTAGTTTTAAGTTACCGTTTTTATCTGTTAAGTTATTATAGACATCTATATATGTGTAGTCATTTTCATTACAATAGTCTTTTATTTCTTTATTTATCTTTTTTATTGTAGAATTTTTTCTACTTCCGACCATTCCGTGATTAATTTTTTCACTATTTGTATTATTTATTGGATAAATTGATTCTATATATATCTTTGTTTTTGGACGTTTTTTTTCAATTTTTTTAGTTATCTTTTCAACATTATTTACTATATCATTAATGCTTTTACCTTGTTCTATATCATTAGTACCAATTAGTAAGAAAACTTTTGTTGGATTATAAATGTAAACAAGTGAATCAATATTATCTAAAATCTGATCTGTTACCCAACCTGATCTACCGCTGTTAATGGTTGGTAGGTTATCATAGAATTCATCTAGTGGATAGTATTCTGTAATAGAGTCCCCTAAAAATACAAAGTTATCACCTGGTGATGTTTTAATATCATATGGATTTTTTAATTGATTTGATTTTTTTTCATTAACTATATAGATACTTCCTACAACAATAGAAATAACTAGTATAAATATTATGCTTATTAATATAGCAGTTAAATGTGTTTTAAAAAACTCTTTCACTTTCTTCATAAAACCATCTCCCCTGATTTCTATTTATTATAACATATAGTTTGTAATAATGACAGAAAAAAAGAAACCAGATAGTTTCTTTATTTGACAACCCAAAATGTTGACATATTTCTTAAGCCGTTTTCTCCTCCGGCGACTGGAGTATTTATTATTTTATTATTGATTACTAATTCTGTTGAACTACCACCATCTAGGTTAGCTGCATTAACAGCTCCGTAGTTTTCCATAATCTCAGTTAAATCGGACATATCAGCGCCAATACTTGTTGCTAGACGACCATTTATAACTAGGAATAAGGCAATTCCATCTTTTCTTTGGCCTATTGCAGTACGTGGTGCGATACCCCAACCTCCATTACCTTTAACAAATGCACTTTTACCATTTATTATTAGGAATGGTCCAAATTCAACAGCATCTCTAAGTCCTTTCTTTAGGGCTTCTTCTTTTGAAAACTTTCCAAGGACTAATTTATTATCTTTATCAAAACCTATGAAACCTCCACCCATGTTGGCATCATCAAAGTCACTTACTACTTTTCCGTTTTTGATTACAGTTCCATGGGGTTGGGCACCATTACTATTCCAATCAGGATCATAAAAACCTCCTGCGTTCATAGCAATAATAGCATTGTTTTCTTTTGATACTGTTAAGATTGATTCTCCACGTTTTCCTAAATATTTACTTGTAGCAATTGATATTCTAGATGGATCATAGATAGCTACTAAAAAACCGTTGTAACTTTTTCCTTGGATATCAATAACTTTATATAAGGCATCTTTATCTCTATCAAGTATTTCTTCTTCATATTTATTTTTATATGAACCTTGTCTTTTATATTTTTCAAACTTAATTAAATTTGTATTTGTACTACCTTCTGGTTCTATTATCTCATTTTGCGCTAAAACTTTTCTTATTGTTTCATCACTATAGAGAGAAGTTGCTAGATAACGATGGTTCATAGTAGTCATAGCAGTTGTTATCCAAAGGTTTCTGAATCCACTCCAAGGACCATAAAACATAAATAGGAAGATTGCTGCTAAACTTCCAATACCACCAAAGGTACCAATTAGTAATTTCTTTTTCCTACCTTTTTTATTTTTACTTTTATTTTCATTATCTTCCAATGATAGTAATTGTTCTATTTGTTGATCATTCATTTTTATCACTTTCTTCCTTACCTGAATATTTACCATCATTGTTGTAATCTATATATGTTTTTTTTGTTTGATATGTTTCTAATTTTAAACTAGTAGTATTGCCTTCATCATCTAAGTACTTATTATATGCTGTGATATTTTTATTATATGTATTAATATCATCTACAAATGAATTTACCATTTCTTCATAACCTAATTTAAAAGAGTTACATTTATTATTAACATCACTTGATGAATAATAAATCCCATCTTTACAATATTCTCTAATTGTTTTTGTACTTTGACTGATTTTAGCAACTTGAGTCTCATAGTCTGTTAACTTTGTTTTATAGGCTGTATCGTTTTGTGTTAGAGTTTCATAATACACTTTATCTAAGAATTCTTCATGTAAACTTTTTCTTGTTTTATTAAATTCTTCTATATTCTTCTCAAACTTAGAATATTCAGTTACAATAGTATCCATTCTGCTATTCATTTCTTTTTGATCTTTTTTTACATTAGAAATAAATGATAATATAATTCCAAAAATAATTAGTGCTACTCCTACTACCCCTAGTATTATCGAAAGTTTCTTCTTATCTTTCATAACTTCACCTACTATCTACTACCCTATTCTTCTTAATTCTAGCAAATATTTATTATTTTGTAAATCAAAAGGGAAAATTTTACAAAGAAAAAGAGAAAAAATTGAAAGTAATTATTTCTCTTGAATATTAATTATTTAGTTTTCTTCTTTTATTATATAGATAGGTCTATGCTTAGTTTCTAGGTAAGTTTTTGATAAGTATGCTCCTATTATTCCTACACAAAACAATTGGATTCCACTAACAAAGAAGATAATACAGACCATTGATGGCCAACCTCCTACTGGGTCACCAAATACTAATGTTTTGATTACTATTATGAGAATTGCGATAAATGATACTAAGCAAAATAGTAGTCCTATTATTGCAGCAATCCATAGTGGGGTTGTAGAAAAAGCTATAATTCCATCTAAAGCATAAATAACTAGTTTCCAAAATGACCATTTAGTTTCTCCTGCCACTCTTTCTCTGTTTTCGTATTCTATCCATTTTGTTTTATAACCAACAAAACTAAACAAACCTTTGGAATATCTATTATATTCTTTCATTTCTAAAATAGAATTTACCATTTGTCTTGTCATTAATCTATAGTCTCTTGCGCCATCAACCATTTCTGTTTTACTCATTTTATTAATTAATTTGTAGAAACATCTAGCAAAGAAACTTCTAATTGGTGGTTCACCTTTTCTTGTAACTCTTCTAGTTCCTACTGAGTCATAACCTTCTTCTTTTATAAGATTATACATTTTTGGTAAGAGTTCTGGTGGATCTTGCAAATCAACGTCCATTAAAGTTACGTAGTCTCCTGTTGATTTATTAAGTCCTGCATATATCCCAGCTTCTTTTCCAAAATTTCTTGAAAATGATAGAAATTTTACTCTTTTATCTTCTTTGGAAAGATTTTTACAGACTTCTAAAGTACTATCGCTAGAACCATCATCTACAAAGATAAGTTCAAAGTCTAACTTTTTCATTTTGACCATAACTTTATTCATTTCTTTATAAAAGATTGGAATAGCTTTTTCTTCATTATAACATGGTATTACTACTGATATTTTTTCCATATTAACCCTTCTTTCTAAAACATAATTTTATTATAAATAAAGATATTATCATTATAAAAATATTAATTATTA
>URHJ01000014.1 GCA_900547465.1 uncultured Mycoplasmatota bacterium
TATCTTTTCCTATAGTTTGGAAACCTGTTTGTACTATTCCTTCACTATTTGTATAATATACTCCTTGTTGATTTCCATATGTTATTTCTGCAACCCCTGATGTATATAGTTTTCCAGAAGTTATTCCAAAGAGATACTTTTTTTTATCTATTTCATAGATTCCCTTTAATAATTCACCATCTTTATAGTAATAAATATAATTATTATCATAATACCATTTATCCCTTATATTGCTAGATCCATCTGGATTATTTATATACTTATTTAAAATATTAGTGATAGTAATATAACCACTATCATTAATATGTAGCCCTTCAACTGTATAATTAATATTTAAATTACCATTTGTATCAACCAAACTATCATGTATATTTATATAGGTTATATTTGGTATTTCTTTTATTTTGGTATTAATTTGATTAATTACATCATTTGTTCTATTTGCTACTACATTATGATTTACTTTTAAATTATTTGTATTATTTATTGGATATAATGATTCTAAATATATTTTACAATTAGGTAATTTTTTTCTTATTAAATCTATTATTTTATTTATATTATTAGTTATGTAATTTACATCTTTTCCATATACAATATCATTTGTTCCTATTAATAGAAATATTTTTGATGGGTTGTATTTATACACTCTATTATGCATATCATTTAAAATATCATCAGTTGAATTACCCGCAATTCCACTATTTATTACCAATTCATTCTTATAATATTTTGACAAGTTATAGTAATCAGTTAAAGAATCACCTAAAAATAAAATATTACCATGCATTATTCCAGAATTGTCAAAATAATATTCAATACCGTCAATTTTCTTTCTCCCAGTTATTTTTTTTCCATTAACATAATAATATGTATTTCCATTTTCTTTTATAAACCCATTCTTAGATTTATCTATATTTTCATTATCATTGTTATTATCATTTTTTTTATCATCAGTTGAACTGTTACTATTATCTGTTTCAATTTTTTTTGTTTTTATATTAATAGAACTAGAATTTTTTTCTAATGTAATTGCATACATATTTTCTTTATCATTAAGCATATATAGATAACTGTAATTTTTTCCTAAATTATCATCTACAATTTCTACTTTATGATCAGAAACCTTTAATAAATATGATTTATTATCATTACTATCAATATAACTTATATATACATTATTATTAATGATATTTATAGTTGGACTTAAATAATTTGTCATTAAATCAATTTTATCTTCACTCCATTTTGTGCCATCATATGAATACAAAATTGGAGAAGTTCCTGTTTTTCCAATAAATGTATAAATTTTATTTTCATATTTTTTCACTATATGAATATTACTTCCACTTATAGTTGATGTTATTTCTGTTTTCCATTCTTTTTTTGATAAGTCATATAATTCTATTTTTGCATTATTATTAGAGTCAAAGTATGATGAATATGCTAAATACAATTTATTATTGTACATAGAAATGGATGGGTTTCCAAAATCTTTGGCTTTTTTTTCTGCAATGATCTTATTATTAATGATATCTTTTATAGTTAATTTTGTATTAAGACCTGAAGTAGTTTCTTCATACATTAAATATATGGTATTATTTGATTCAATCAAATTTATGTTTTTTGGATAATTTGTTTTATATTCACTAATATTTTTCCAATTATTGTTTTCTAATTGATAAATATATAAATATCCACTATTAAAATCTTGTGTAACTAAATATAAAGAATTATTATATGTTGCTATAGAAGGATAACTTTGTCCTTGTAGACTACCTCCGACTTGTTTCCAAGAACTGCCAGTCCATTTTTTAACAATTACTTTGGCACTTGAGCCTAATCCTTCTGTATATGATACATATATATTATCATTACTTAAATCTCTGTATAATTTTGCATCCCCATATGAAGCATTATTTAATGTCTCCACGGTCTTCCAATTATTAGAAGCATTGTAATTAGCAAAATCGACATTAAATGTAACACTATTTTTATCATCAGATAGTTTTACATTACTAATTTTGATACCACTATTTTGGCCATCTGAATAATAAAGGGTATTATCTTGGAAAGTTTTTGTTAAATCTGTACTTCCGTATTCATTTTCTCCTTTTTCTGGTTCTAATGCTGCATCATAGTATCTATTAAATCCTTTATATTCTCCATCTGAGGCTATATCTGATCCAGAATCTTTATCTGTTACATTTGGTCTATATACGTATATGTAATTTTTTCCTCTTATATTTGTATAGTCTTCTACTTTATTATCTACACGATACATTAAAAGTCCACTTGATGGTATCCCGTGGTCTAACGCATAAGTAGAGTTGTTTTTCTTTCTATATTCTAAGAAAATAGATTCAGAATCTGATAAAGGTGTTTTTATTTCAAACAGTTTATTTCCGCCTTTTTCTGATACTGCAGTTAATGTATAACTCCCACTTTTTGTGATAGTGTTTGATTTAATCCAACCTTGTTTTAATCTTAAATATGATAGTGGATATTGTAAATAGAAACTACTTTTCCCCATTATATCCCACATTCCAACTGGCTCACCACTATCAGTTTTCCTATAAAGATCTGGAAGACCTAATACGTGTAAAAACTCGTGTGCTATTATACTTTGTGCTTGTCTAGCTCCCATCGTAGCATTATCTGTAACAACATATGAAGATGGTATAATGTTATAATTTGAAACACGCAATCCATTAATTGTTTCTGTACCACTATATTCAGCTTTGTGTGAAGCAATGGCATTAGAATCATCAGGTCTTCCCTGAACAATAATAGTTAAATTGTCTATAAATCCAGAGTTCATATTACTTAAATTATTAGAATCAAGACTGTATGAAATTTTTGAATCATTTATAGCATTAATAACTTCCTGAATAATTAAGTCACTATTTTGATAATAACTTGCATTATTGTTTAATGTATATGTAGCTACTGACTTTTCATCACTACTCTCCTGTGGAAAATAATTATTAACTTCTAAATTTCCCTCAGAAATTATTTTAATATAATTCTTAAATGAATTATCTTCACCATTACTTTCATTTTTATTGTATATATTTTTTATTAAAGTCCAATTATCAGATGATGATGTTTTCGCATTAAAAATGTCTCTTGTATCATCTTTAAATTTTGTAAAAACTACCACATTTGATATTGTCTTAGTATCCATGGCATAGGTATTATCTATACTAAATAATCCAAAAAATGACATTAATATTATTAATATAGGTATAACCTTTCTCCTTGTACTCATAAAACCACTCCTTGTAATACTATTTAATTAATCTCTGTTAAATATATCTCTTGTATATACTTTATCTTTTACATCTTTCAATAAATCCGTTGTTCTATTTACTAATATAATATCCGATATTTTTTTAAACTCATCTAAATCATTTTCAACTCTACTATTAAAGAAATTATTTTCTTTAAGTGTTGGCTCGTATATAATAACATCTATACCTTTAGCCTTAATTTTCTTTATAATTTCTTGGATTGCACTGGCTCTAAAATTATCCGAATCACTCTTCATGGTTAGTCTATATACACCAACTACTTTTGGATTCCTTTTTATAATTTTCTCTGCAATATAGTTTTTTCTTGTAGTGTTACTTTCTACTATAGCACTAATTAAGTTTTCAGGAACATCCTTGTAATTTGCTTTTAGTTGTTTTGTATCTTTTGGTAAGCAATATCCTCCATATCCAAATGATGGATTATTATAATGACTACCAATTCTAGGATCTAGGCATACACCGTCTATAATATCCTTTGTATTTAACCCTTTTATCTCGGCATAAGTATCCAACTCATTAAAATAAGCCACTCTTAAAGCTAAATATGTATTAGCAAATAGTTTTACAGCTTCAGCTTCAGTACTATTCATAAATAAAACGGGTACATCTTCTTTTAATGCCGCTTCCTTTAATAATTTAGCAAATATCTCTCCTCTTTGTGATTTTTCTCCTACTATAATTCTTGATGGGTATAAATTATCATATAAGGCTCTTCCCTCTCTTAAAAATTCAGGTGAAAATAAAATATTTTCTATATCGTATTTCTTTTTCATTGATTCAATAAATCCAACCGGTATTGTTGATTTTACTACTATTGTTGTTTTAGGATTGTCTATTTTCTTTACTTTTTTTATTATATCTTCCACTAAAGATGTATCAAAGAAATTTGTAACCTCATCATAGTTTGTTGGTGTACTAATTATTACATAATCAGCATCTTTTAAAGCCTCTTTCCAATCTAGGGTAGCTTTTAAATTTAAATTTTTTTCTTGAAAATACTTTTCTATATATTCATCTTTAATTGGACTAATCCTATTATTTACTTTTTCTATTTTCTCTTTAATCACATCAAGTGCTATAACTTCGTTACTTTGGCTTAGTAATGTTGCAAGTGACAATCCGACATATCCTATTCCTGCTACTGTTATTTTCATATAAACCACATCCTTCTACTTCTATATATAAATTATAACTTAAATATACGAAAAATAAAAGAAAAAAAGGCTAATCTTTATATGCCTCTTTATATTCTCCTGATAATATATTATCTATCCATTCTGTATTATTTAAATACCAGTCAATTGTTTCTTTTATTCCTTCTTCAAAAGTATAAGTTCTTGTCCATCCTAATTCTTTTTCTGCTTTTGTTGAATCAATTGCATATCTTAGATCATGTCCTTTTCTATCTGCAACAAATTCTATTAAATCTTCACTCTTACCTAATTGTTTTAAGATAGTTTTTACAATAGTTAAATTAGTTCTTTCAGAGTGTCCTCCTAGATTGTATACTTCTCCTACTTTACCATTTCTAACTATTAAATCAACTCCAATATTATGGTCGATTACATGAATCCAATCACGGACATTTTCTCCTGTTCCATAAACTGGTATTTTTTCATTTCTTAAAGCCTTTGATATAACAACAGGTATTAATTTTTCTGGAAATTGATATGGTCCATAGTTATTTGAGCATCTACTAATAGTTGTCTTAAGTCCAAATGTTCTATGATAAGCTCCTACTAATAAATCTGCTCCTGCTTTTGATGATGAATATGGACTTGATGTATGAATTGGTGTTTCTTCTGTAAATTTTAAATCAGGTCTATCAAGTGGTAGGTCTCCATAGACTTCATCTGTTGATACTTGATGATATCTATCAACGTTATATTTTAATGAGGCATCCATTAAAACTTGTGTACCAATAATATTTGTAGTTAAAAATATTCCTGGATTTTTTATTGAATTATCTACGTGTGACTCTGCAGCAAAATTGATTACTGTATCAAATTTTTCTTCTGCAAATAATTTATCAATAAAATCTCTATCTGTAATATCTCCTTTTACAAATTTAAAATTATCTTTTCCCTCTAAATCTTTTATATTATTATAGTTTCCTGCATAAGTTAGAGCATCTAAACACACAAAATAATCTTCTTTATATTTATTAACAACGTAATGCATATAATTACTTCCTATAAATCCTGCTCCACCTGTTACTAAAAATTTCATATCTGTATCCTCCTATATGTTCATTATATAAAAGTAAACAAAAAAAGTAAAGTTTCCTTTACTGCTTTTCACTTTATTTTTAGTACTTTTTTTAGTTTTTCGGTAATTACTTTATAGCCTTCATCTGACATATGTAATCCTTCTTTTGTATATTCTAACTTTAAGTTTCCATCATTATCTAGAAGTTCTTTATACATATTTATATAGGTAAAATTATTTTTACTGCAATAGTTTTTTATATTTTTATTTATTTCTTGAATATCTTCATTTTTTCTTACACCAACCATATCATGACTAATCTTACTATCATTAGTATTGTTTATTGGATAAAGTGATTCAATATATATTTTTGTATAGGGACGTTTCTTTTTTATTTCTTCTACTATCTTCTTTATATTTTCAATAATATACTTAGTATCTTTTTCATCTCTTAAATCATTAGTTCCAATAAGTAATACTAGTTTTTTTGGATAGTATTTAAATACTTTTTCATCTAGACTATTAAGTATATCATCTGTTGTCCAGCCCTCAACTCCACTATTAACTATTTTTGTATCATAATATTTATCTAAATCATAATAATCAGTAAGTGAATCACCTAAAAAAACTATATCAGTGTACTTATTTTTTTCTTTTGTTTCTAGAGCTTTTAACTTTTCTTCTTGTCTTTTTTGATATTCTATCTTTTCTTGTTTTTCTTTATTTTTATAATAAGCTAATGTAAATAAATTTATAATTAATAGAATTAATACTATAACAAATGCTATAAAGTATTTATCTTTATCAATTGCTTTTTCTCTTTTATACGGTTTTTGTCTTTTTTTATTCATAGTAGTACACCCTTTATTCTATTTTCATTATACTACTTACTAATTAATATTATTTGATATTTTTTTAATTTTTACTATTATTTACACTTTTTATTAACATTCAAATTATTTGTTTTTATATCTTATTGTTTTTGAATCTACAAATGTATCTTCAATATCTCTTATTTTGATACTATCTTTTACTAGGTATTCCCTAGCTTCTTCATTAGTTTTTTCCATTCTATTTTTACTTATTAACCAAAGTATAATTAGCGCTGTTATTAGGGCTGCTAAAAAGATGGCAATTATTAAAGTTGGTAAGAAATTATTGGCACTTTTAGTTGGGGCAGCATAAACTTGTTTTATAAATGAAAAGTATATTAATGTTATTACTAATAATATTTTTCTTATCTTTTTCATTTTATTCCTCCTACATTATTATAAGTATTATAAAGAAACTAACTAAGAATAATATTATTGATAGTATTACAGTCCTTTTTTTACTTAATGGTATATCACAAACTACTTTTCCAGTTTGTCCATTTATAGCAAAAGTATATATTTTTCCTTTATGTTTAATGTTAGCCATAAAGAATGGTAAAAATATATAATCTTCTTTTACTTTAGTGGCAGTAATTTCTTGTTTATCTATATTTTTATTTTGATGTTTAACAGCTGTTTTCATTACTTCTATTGATGTTTCTATTGCCTTAGTTTTTGCTCTATCTAGTGTTTCATTACTTTCAATATCATATTTTTCTACAAGATAATCAGTTAAGTATGTTGGATTATAATCTACTAGTTCATTGAAATTAAATGGTTCTAGAGAATCCATTAAATTATCATCAAAATGAGTAGATGCATCTGTTATGATTCCAGAAAAACTCATACTTCCTTCATTTTTTACTAAATATTTGTCTAATTTTTCATATGTGTACCCTGAATCTTTCCAAGTTGTTTTATCTGTAGCTGTGAAGTTCATTTTACAATTTGTTTCAATGTCATAAGTCCAGAATGGAATATAAATTCCTTTTACAAACTCTAAATTATCTGGATCATTAAATACTTGTGGCATTAATGGTCTTTTTTTGGCAATAGCTTGAAATTTTTTTATTGCTTCTTCTTCTGTTATTTTAAAAGGAATAATTTTAGTTGGAGCAACACCTTCATTTGTTTTTGATTTCGTAATGTTTGTACTTGTACAATAAGCACATGTTTCTACAGGATTACTTTCATCTGCCATAATATCTGCTTTACAATCAACACAATGATATAAAATCATTTCTTCAAGACGTCTTTTTACTCCTTGACTTGTCGTGATTGTAGTAGGAATCTTTGATACTGAAGCATTAAGTTTTTGCATTTCTTCTTGTTTATACTTATTACCACAATAAATACATTCCCATAGTTCTGTTGCTTTATTGAAATTGATTGGGGCTCCGCAATTTGGACATTTTGTACTTAGTATACTCATATTGTCACTCCCTTTTTTATTATCTGTTAATAGTATATCATGTATGATTTTTTATGTAAATTTCTATTTAAAAGAAAAAGAGCTATCTTATTTTTTTTAGCTCTTTGCAATATCTATCAGTAGCATCTTGCCATGTTGGTAACATTTCAAAACCTGCTTCTTTTAATTTTTCTTTTGAAAGTTTTGAGTTTCTTGGTCTATAGGCTTGTTTCGTACCAGTTATTTCTAAATACTCTTCTGTTGAAACAGGATTTACCGTCATTTCTTTATCATTACTTTCAAATATATACTTAGCAAATTCTGCCCATGAACAGTAACCATCATTATTAACATGATATGTTCCATATTGTTCTGTATGTGCCATATCTACTAAGATTTTTGCTAAATCAACTGTATAAGTTGGGCTTCCTACTTGGTCATCAACTACATTTAATTCATTCATTTTTTCTGATAGGTTTAACATTGTTTTGATGAAGTTATTACCATTAATTCCAAATACCCATGAAATTCTTGTAATGAAATGTTTTTCGTTTCTTCTTACTTCTTGTTCTCCTTCATATTTTGTTAATCCATATACACTTTTTGGATTTGGTGTATCTTCTTCAGTATAATATCCTTCTTTTGTACCATCAAAAATATAGTCTGTTGACATATAAATTATCTTAGCTCCTACTTCTATTGAAGCATCAGTAATATTTTTTGTACCTTCTACATTAACTTTTCTTACTACTTCTTCCATATCTTCTGCTTTATCTACTGCAGTCCAAGCAGCACAATGGAAAATTACATCTGGTTTTTCTTCTTTTATTACATTCATTACAGCTTCTTTATCAGTAATATCTAATGATACATATTTAATATTGGTAGCTTCTTTTAAATCTATTGATGCTTGATTTTTTTCTTCTAATTGTCCCAGATCAGAAACTGTAATATCTAATTCATTTCTTTTTGCTAATTCTCTTACTAAGTCATATCCTAGTTGTCCTTTATATCCAGTAATAAAATATTTCATTATTTATTCCTCCTAAACTTTGTTTTGCACTTTGATAGTGGTTCACGGTTAATATCTTTATCAGATAGTAGTGGTTTATCTATTCCATATTCAGAAAACATTTCGTCCCAATTAATCCCTATTTCTGGATCATTCCACAAAATTCCGTCTTCCATTTCTGGGGCGTAATCGTTGTCTATTAAATAATGGAAAACTGTATCGTCTTCTAGAGCAACAAATCCGTGAGCAAATCCACGTGGTACAAATAATTGTCTATTATTATCTGGTGTTAATAAGACACTTGTCCATTTACCATATGTTTCAGAATCTTCTCTCATATCAACGACTACATCGATAGCTTTTCCACTTATTACTTCAACAATTTTAGCTTGGCATTTAGGATCTTTTTGAAAATGAAGTCCACGAACAACGCCTTTACTGCTTTTACTTCTGTTTGCTTGAACTACTCTTTCAAATCCTAATTCATCAAAATCCTTTTGAATAAAGTATGGGGAAAAGTATCCTCTATCATCACCAAATCTATTTGGTTCTATAATATAACAATCTAATAAATTAGTTTCTATTTTTTTCATATATATATTACCTCTTTCTTGTATCTAGTACTTTTCTTAAATATTTTCCATAATTATTTTTCTTCATTAATTCAGCTTTTTCTTCTAGTTTTTCATCACTCATCCAATTATGATCATAAGCAATTTTTTCTGGACAACAGATAACTCTATTTCCTTGTTCTTCTATGGCTTGAATCATGTTAGCTGCATCTAACATACTATCAGGAGTACCTGTATCATACCAAGTATAACCTTCTCCTAAGAGTTGAGCTTTTAATATATCATCTTCCAAGTACATTCTATTTAAATCTGTTATTTCTAGCTCTCCTCTTTTACTTGGTTTAACTAATTTAGCTTTTTTACTTACTCCTTTTGGATAGAAGTAAAGACCTGTAATTGCATAATCACTTTTTGGTTGTTCTGGTTTTTCTTCTACTCCAATTACTTTGTTATTATTATCAAATTCCATGATACCAAAACGTTCTGGATCTTTTACTTGATAACCAAAAATAGTTGCATTACCATTTTCAGCATCATATCTAGCATTTTCTAATTTTTCATCTAGACCAGCTCCATAGAAGATATTATCTCCTAAAACCATTGCACATTCTTCATCTCCGATAAACTCTTCTCCTAGAATGAATGCTTGAGCAAGTCCATCTGGTGATGGTTGAATAATGTATTCAATATTGATACCTAGATCACTACCATCTCCAAATAATCTTTTAAATCCTGCTTGATCTTCTTTTGTTGTAATTAGTAAAATGTCATTAATTCCTGCGGACATAAGTGTTGATAATGGATAATAAATCATTGGTTTATCATACACTTGCATTAATTGTTTAGATGTTGCCATTGTCATTGGATAAAGTCTAGTTCCAGACCCTCCTGCTAAAATAATTCCTTTCATTTCTTTAAACCTCCCTTAAAAAAACATCTTATATATAATATTATTAATGATAACTTATTTGTTCTATCCAACCTTTTTAATTCTTTTTCATTGGCATTTAAATATTCTTTAACAAAATATCTTTGACTTTCTTTTAACATTTTATATTTATTAATTTTCTTTACATTTTTATCTATTGTTACAGAATGGTCATGAATAATTACAACCTCATTATCTATAGCTTCTTGTTTATCTACTTTTTCTAGTTTTTTTGCCATTATCTGTTCTTCATAGTATAAAAATGTATTTTCATCAAAGTAGCCTACTTTTTTTAGAACTTCTCCATCTACACAGAAGAAGCAACCTGATACTACTCCTACTATTGATAACTCTTCTTTAAAGTGATCTTCATCATATAAAATTTCTTTTCTATATTTCCTACTTATAAGCGGTAGATTAAATTTTATTTCATCTTCTATAGTTGGTAACATCCAACCTCTATTTAGTTTCCTATTTTCTACTACAGTTGGACCTACTATCGCAATTGAATGTTTTCCTATATCACTGTTTAATTTCTTTAAATCTTCTTCTTTATGAATTATGATATCTGAATTTGAAAAGATAATATTACATTTACCTAGTTCTTTGATTAAGTACTTTGCCCCTAGGTTTAAACCGGCAGCATAACCTTTATTATCTTTTGCTTCTAGTATTTTTATTTTTTTATTCTCATGTTTTTGTAATTTAATTACTGAATCGTCTATAGAATGATTATCAACTACTACTATTTTACTTAAACATTTATAATCTTTAATGTTTTCTAACAGACGTTTAGTCATAGGATAATCATTGTAGTTAACAATTACAAACCCTAGTTTTGTCATTTTCTATCTCCTTTATATTTCCATTATAAATTAAATCAATAATTAATGCAACATATATAGATACCGATGGAGATGTTATAACGTGACCTGTTAGTAAGGCTAAAATTATTGATAGGAAGAGGCTTAATAGATAGACATCGTTTATTTTTTTAGTTCTTTTTTTCTTATTTATCGTCATTACTATTCCACCAAATATTATAACTATACCAATAATACCTTGTCTAAATAGTATGTCAAAGTAATCCATTTCTATCATTTTCATGCTTACTTGATCTGTCCCATAATTATCTATGTAACCGATACCTAATAGTTTTGATGAAATTGGACTTTTATTGTAAATTTTTACAGTGTTATTTAAAAAGGTTAATCTTTGACTAAAAATAAAGTGATCTATTATTTTAGGATTTTTAAAATCAGATATTTTTTCTACTTTTAAGAAGTCTAGATGAATTATTATATTTTTATAAAATGTGGTTTTGGGAATAATCATCATTAGAGCAAGTATTACAATTATAAAACTTGTAGTCATTATACCTAATGTTTTATATTTTTTTTCTTTAATTATCTTTTTGTAATATTTTATAAAGTAATAAATTAGAATGATCCCAAAGCTTAGCAATGGTCCTTTGGTTCCCATTGTTGTTAGAGTGTAAAAAATTATAATTATTGATAGAAAGATAATTGGTTTGTTTTTTTTGTTTATAATTTCACTTAGATAAAATGGCATTAGAATTGAGATGATTGCGCCTACTTCATTTGCTGTGTAAAACCAACCTATACTACCTTTTTTTGTTATTTCATAACTTCCAAAGCCTAAGTTTAAAACATTTGGTATTAAGATAAATAATAAGTAGACGACAAATAAGTTGCTTAACATCTTACTTATATCTTTTTTATTTTTTTTGTAACAGTTATAAATGCATATAAACATGATAGGAAAATAAAAACATTTAAATGTATTTTGTAATTCATACCAAATACTTTCTATTCCTTTTTGGGTAATTGTATTTATCATAAATAATAAAATATAGATAAAGGTTATAGATAAATAAATCAGGTACTTTTTCTTATTTTTAGTTGATATTAAGAGATAGAAAACCATAAATAATAAAAATGCAATTCTTATTATAATTCCTATTGTAAATGACATGTTATTATGAAGCATAATAGCGGTTAAAACATCTATTATGGGTTGAATCCATATAAATGTTGTAATTATTTTATCTATATTTTTTTCTAAATACTTTTCTACCTTTTGCATTTTATCACCTATTGGTATTATAACATACTGTTGTTTCCTGCAAAGAAAAAAAGTAGAAATCTACTTTATTTTGTCTAAATATTCTTTTGAAATATTTAATATTTTGTTCCACTCTGTTATTAATTCTTGATAATTGTTCTTAATAAATTCTTGATTTGATGTTTTACTTTTTAATTCATGATTAAATGCTATATCAGCTAATTTCATAAAGCCTAAATATTTACAATCACTTTTTAAAGCATGAACTTCGATAGAATAATCATTCATATTTTCTTTTTCTAAATATTTTTCTATTCTTTGTTTTCTTTTTTCACTGGCATTTACAAATTCTTCGAGAGTTTCATTATAAGTATCTATTCCTCCAAGTAATTCTAAAGCACTTTCTAGATTAACACCATTTTCTATTAGTATGCTGGTGTTATCATTATCAGTAGTATCATTATTATTTTCTGCTTTTTCTTCTTCAATTTTAGAAGTTGTATTAGCTGGTTGTGCAATTGGTATTTGTTTTTTATTTCCTATTTCATAAACTTCTTTTGGAAGTTCTCCAAAAATACTTGTTTCCTCTTCTTTATTTAACACCTTTTCTAAAATATTTTTTAATTCTTCTTTATTGATTGGTTTTGCTAAATAGTCATCGAATCCTTCATTTAAATATTTTTCTTTCATACCTGAGATTGCATTAGCTGTTAAAACAACAACTGGTGTTTTAAAATCTGAATTTTCTTTCAATTTTTTTAAAGTTTCTACTCCACTCATTTTAGGCATCATGTCATCTAATAAGATCAAATCATAATTATTATCTTTAACTTTCTCAAGACAAGCAAAACCACTTTCTACTGTTTCTACTTCTGGATTATATATTTCTAAGAATTTAGCTGCTACCTTTAGGTTTAGGGTGTTATCATCTACAATTAATATTTTTTTACCCTTTAAGTCTAGTTTTGTTTGTTTCTTTTTCTCTTCTTTTTTGATTGGTTCATTTTCTATTTTTTGATCTATAATAACTGTAAATTTAGAACCCTTTTTATAATCACTATGGACTACTATTTTTCCTCCCATTAGTTCTACTAATTGTTTAGTAATGGCTAGACCTAGACCTGTACCTTCAATAGTTGTATTTCTATCTTCATCTAATCTTTGGAATTTTGTAAATAACTTATCAATATTTTCTTTTTTTATTCCTCTACCTGAATCTTCTACCGAAATTATAAGTCTTGTTGTTTTGTTATTATTGATACATTTTACATCATATTTTACGAAACCACTATCTGTATATTTAGCGGCATTACTTAATAAATTGGTAATTATTTTTTTAAGATTAGCGTGGTCACCATATAATACTTCTGGAATATCTTCTGAAATTGATATTTGAAAGTCTAGGGCTTTTTCATCCATTTTTGGTTTTATTAGGGTTGCGACATCATTTAATAGTTTCTTTGACTCATATTTTGAATTTACTATTTCTAATTTACCAGATTCTATTTTTGAAATGTCTAGTATTCCATTTACAATTTCTAGTAATGTGTTTGAGGCAGTTATTATATCGTTTGCATTATCTTTGGCTTCTTCTAAGCTATTTGATGTTTTTATACATTCTGAAAATCCAACAATAGCATTAAGAGGAGTTCTGATTTCGTGTGACATTGATGATAAGAAATCACTTTTAGCACGATTTGCCTTTTCAGCATCTGTTTTGGCTAACTCCATCTCTTTTAGCATTTTTACATCTGGGTTCTCTATTGTGAAATACATGATTGTACATATTAGTGTTTCAACATAAGTCATTAATAAAAATTGGGGATAATAACTTTGTATAGTAGTTGCAATTCCACCTATTACTAGAAATAATAGAACTGGAATGTACTTTTTATTTTTGATTGTTTTTAAATTTCTTATTAGGGAAACAACCATTATTAATATTGCAATTACAGAAATTGCATATGTAAAGTCTACACTTAATCCAGTTGTATATCTAATATTGAAGTTATCCTTTATAACTACTTTTATTGGTAATATTAATATATCAACAATCACAATTATATAATATGCTACAAATATTGGAATTCTTTTTGTTTTTATGGTATTGTCGCCTTTTGTTACACTATAAACATAATAAACCATAGTTGAAATCCATATAATTAGATAGATTAGATATAATTTATATATTAAATTGCTTATTAATGGATAAACATTATATATTCTTGATGCATATGTACACAAAATTTCTATAACTAATCCAAAAAAATTTGAAATAATTAGTGTTGAAAATATACGTGTTTCTTTATTATCAATATGTGCTTTTGTAAAAAATAGTACTATCATTAAAATACTAAAAGGAAGTGCACATAGCGGAAAAAATATACCAGTTCCCATATTATCACCTCACATTATCTCTTTTAAGATTATAACACAAAAAAAGGATAACTGTAGTTAAAATTTAAAGTTATGCCTTTTTTATCATTTGTTTTGCTTTATTATTTCTTTGAGTTAGTTTTTGTTCTGCGTCATGTTCAAGTGTTTGATAATCTACCTTTTCTGTTCCTGGTTTTCTTGGTAATTCTTTTACAAATTCAATATATGATGGTATTTCATACCATTTTAATTGTTCAATTTCACCTTTTGAATTGATAATTGGTTGTTTAAATTTTTCTAATATTTTTTCCTTTTCTAATTCAATGTCATTAACATCTTTATTTGGTACAATATATGCTTTATTTACATATAACATATCATCATCTGGAACTTTAACGATAGCGCATTCATCTATATCATCAAGATTAGAGATAATAGTTTGGACGTGATCACAATAGACTTTGTTCAAGGTTGAAATAATATAAAATCTTGATACTCTTCCTGTTAAAGTAAAATAACCATCTTTGTCTATATATCCCATTGTTCCTGTTTTAAAATATGTTTTTCCATCTTTCTCAAACTTGGCATCTTTTGTTTTTTCAGGTTCTTTGTAATATTCTTTAAAGACATGTTTTCCAGATACACATAATAGTCCTTCTTCATTATATTTTTTTTCTTCTAAAGTTTCCGAATCAACTATCATCGCATCTGTACCAACTAGTACTTTACCGGCAGTTTCTGGTCTTATTTCTACTCCTGTAGGGTTAGTACCACAGCTAACAGTTTCAGCATTTCCTGATCCATTTCCCATTTTAACATCTTTTGCTCCGTGTTTTTCAAAGAATTCTTGTCCTCTTTTAGAATGACTAGGTGTTAAAAAATCTCCACCAGATACGTAAGTTGTGATTGATGAAAGATCTTGATTTTCTGGAATATTTTTCATTATTAAATCTAGTAAAGCTGGGCTTCCAAAAATAATATTTGGTTTTTTATTCAGATAATAACTAATAGTATCTTTTGACATATTTGGTGCTAAAATGGCTGTCTTACTACTCATTAAAGTCATTAGAGTTGAAGTTGAAAATCCATATGGATACATGAATGGAACACACACTAATGTTTTATCTCCATCTAGAGATTTAGATTTACTTGAATTTTTAAGATATGTTCCTGCTGCCAATATGTTTTCATTTGTTAATACAACTGATTTTGGTTTTCCTGTTGAACCACTTGTAAATAATATTAGCGAATTATCTTTTGAATTGTTGCTTGGCAATCCTTTTTTCTGGAATTCAGCTATAGATCCTAAACTATTAAAATCTATTAATTCATCATTTTTAGTTAGATGATAATCTTCATTCAGTGATAATTTATTCTTATTTTCTTTATTTAAAGTTATTATATATTTAACATTGGTTTTCTTTTTATATATTAAATTTTCTTCATCTGTCTTATCATAATTAATAAAAACTGGTGACTCAAATAAATTTAGATATTCGCTAATTTCTTCTTTCTCTGCTCCTGGATTTAAAAATGTTGTAACAGCACCTATTCTATTGCAGGCTAAAAATGATGCTACTGCTTGGTATAAATTTGGCATAGAAATAGAGACTATTTGTCCTTTTGTTACATTCAACTCTTTTAATGCCCTTGAAATTGTTATTGAATCTTTAAATAGTTGATCATAATTAACTTTTAAATCTAAGCAATCAATTGCTTCCTTATTACCGTAGAAAGTATTGATTGCTCTTATGGCATTATAAACACTCAAGTTTGGTATCATAGGATGTCTTTCAAAATATGAATATCCATTATTTTGTGGTTTTCCTAATGATGGATATTCTGATGCTTCTTTTTTCATATTATCCCCCTTAACTAATGACTGATTATATCATAAAATTTACTTTTTGTCAATTTTAGCATAGCAATTACATAGTAAAAGAAGACCTCTTTGATCTTCTATTCACATTCTAATTCTTCTAATTTTTTCATGAACTCTTTTGGTGGTTCTTTTTCAAAATAGATATGTTCTCCGGTAATTGGATGTGTAAACTCTATACTTTTAGAGTGTAACATTTGTCCAAAGTCATCACTTTTCTTTTTATTATATAATGGATCATTGACAACTGGATGCTTAATATATTTCATGTGAACTCTGATTTGATGAGTTCTTCCTGTATCAAGTATACATTCTATTAGAGTTTTATCTTTATACCTTTTTAATACTTTAAAATGAGTTATAGCCTCTTTGGAATTTTGATCTGTTACAGCCATTTTTTGTCTATCATGTACATCTCTTCCTATTGGTGCATCAATTGTTCCTGTTTCATGATTTATTATTCCTTCTACTAAAGCTAGATAGTGTCTTTTTACTTTTTTATGTTTCATCATATCTGATAATAATTCTAGTGTTTTACTATCTTTTGCAACTACCATTAGACCACTTGTATCTTTATCTAGTCTATGAACTATTCCAGGGCGATTTGTATCCCCTTCTAAATTATATTTATAAAGTAGAGCATTTACTAGAGTCCCTGTATAATGTCCAGGGGCTGGGTGAGTTACCATTCCACTTTCTTTATTTATTATTAATAAGTATTTATCTTCATATACTATATCTATTGGTATGTTTTCTTTTTCTACTTTTATTTCAAAATCTAGATTATCTTCTACATCAATTTTGTCATTTTCTTTTACTTTATAATTTGGTTGAGTTTCTTTACCGTTTACTAACACTTTTTTTTGTTCAATTAGTTTTTGTACTTTACTACGTGAGATATCTAATTTTTTACTTAGATAAGAATCTATTCGTGTTTTATTATTTTCTTCTACTACTATCATTTTTTATATCTCCATTTGTACTAGCAAAAGTTGGTTCTTCAAACATATCTAATAGTTCTTTTCCTTCTGCTTTTTTTCTAGTACTATTATTTTTTCCTTTTATTTTGTTTATTTGTTCAGTCAAGTATCCTTCACAATTTACGCAACTATATAATCTAACTCTTTCATTTTTTGGCGCTAATTCTGGTGTTGTAAATACTGTTTCTTTAAAGTTTATAGCTTCTTCTAAGCTTAAATCGTTATTTTTGAAATAGGTTCTAGCAATACTTTCTTGGGTGTATGATAAAAGACTTGGATAGTGTCTTTCACTAAGTGATTTTGCTTCTATATCAGTAAATTCTAACATTGTATCTAGAAATATTTCATCATTACCTAATTTATTTAAAAGAGCATCATACATTTTTTTACCATTACTATTAAAATATGCATCTAGTACAGTGTCTGCTCCTGCTATATGGGTTAAGACATTTGCCATAATATAGCTGGTAAATAAAGTATCATTTTCATCTGTACTTGGAATTAGTAAGTTAGCAACCATATGATTAATACCTTTATTTAAGGCTTCCATTTTACCATCAAATGAAACACCTGTATTTTTAGTTTCTTTGTCAGTTGTCACTGCTTCTAGTACTCCATACATCATAGCATGGGCAGTATCATCTACTTCAGCCATTCTTTTATTATCAATGTAGATTGTATTAGTACTAATATCATATTCGGTTGGAGCATTAAAATCTAAATTTTCTTTTGGTTTTAGTTCAACACCCTCTAGTTTGTCTATTTTTGCTTCTTTGAATACTTCTTTTAATCTCGATACACAGATTGCTAAATCTTTCTGATAATTAGTTTGCATTTTGTTTCCTCCTTAATAGTAATATAGCTAATATAAATATTCCTACTACAATTCCAATATCTGCAAAGTTAAATACAGCAAATGGATAACCAAAGATAGTAAAAGATAAATAATCTATTACAAATCCTTGAGATACTCTATCTATTAGATTTCCTAAAATTCCTCCTAGGATCATTCCCCATGATATTACTTCTAGTTTAGATGTTATTTCATTTTTCTTGATGTAGCTTGCTATCATATAAAAAGCTATTACTGTTATAAAGATTAATAATACTCTCATTCCAGTAAATGAGGAAAAGGCTGCCCCTTCATTTTGAAGATAGTTTATTTTGAAAAAATTGGATATTACATTTATTTTTTCTCCTACATTTAAGTAACTAACTACTATGCCTTTTATGATTTGGTCTATTATTAACCAAATTGTACAAATTATATAAATACTAATTTTTTTCATTTATCTCTCCATTTAGTCTTTCAACTTTATTTACAGCCATTTGCCATTCATCAAATCTTTTTTCTACTCTTCCATTTATTTTTAAAATGTCCCCTTTAGAAACATCTGAATATATTTTATAAATATTTGGAAAAAATGTAAAGTCTATTGTTGATGTTTCATCACTACCTGTTACAAAAGCCATTCTATCTCCTTTTTTTGTATCAATTACTTTTACTCTTTCTACTAAGACTAGTACTTCTATTCTTTTATCAAAATAATCTTTTAGTTTGTTTAGTCTTATGGCTCTTGGATAAGCTTTATAATAGGTAGTTGTTGGGTGATGTGAAAAGTAAAATCCAAAAATATTTTTTTCTTGTTCTAGAAGTTCTTCTTTATTATATTCTTCTTTTATAACGATTTCTGGTTTCATAACAAGTGATGGGTCTAAATCTTTAGTAAGTTCTGCATAATTTATTAGGTTGTCCATATTATCCATAATTGTTTTCTTATTGTAGTTGAAGATTCTAAAACAGTCTCCTAAAACTAGGCATTCAATATTTTTTTTACCTACTCCATTAATTAAAAGTCTAGAAAAAGCATCATAAATATCTACAAATGGAGTATCACATCTTGCTTCCATTATTTTTTTTGCGGCTATATTTCCTACTGATTTTAAATTAGAAAATGGATAGATAATTTTATTATCAGAAACTATATATTTATCTGTGCTTTTATTGATGTCTGGTTTTTCAATGACAATTTCTTTTGATTTTGCTTCTTCTATATACTCTTTTGTTTTTATTTCAGAACCAATCATATTAGTAAGGAGATTGGCAAAGAATTCATTTTTATAGTGAACTTTTAAATAAGCCATTTTGTAGGCAATTAGAGAGTATGCAACTGAATGAGAACGATTGAATCCATAGCCAGCAAAGTTTAGTATTAACTGAAACATCTTTTTTGCAGTTTCTAGTGATCTATGATTTTTTAAACTCTTTTCTATAAATTTTTGTTCTTCATTTTTTAATAGATCAACTTTTTTCTTACTCATAGCACGTCTTAGAACATCTGCTTCTCCCAGAGTGTATCCAGCAAAAACATTGGCTACTTGAATTATTTGTTCTTGATATATTATAATTCCATAAGTGTTTTTTAAAATATCTTCTAAACAAGGATCTAGGTATGTTATTTTTTCTTGTCCATGTTTTCTTCTTATATAAGAATCAATATTTTGAGCAGGTCCTGGCCTAAATAGTGCAATTGCGGCAAAGATATCTTCGAAAGATGATGGTTTTAGTTTTAATAAAAATTTCTTCATACCACTTGATTCAAACTGGAATATTCCTTCTGTATCTGCATTTGCGAAAATTTCTAGTGATTTTTGATCATTAAGTGGAATGTTATTGAATTCAATTTTAGTATTATGATTCTTTTCTATATCTTTTAGTATGTTATGAATAATGGTTAAGTTTTTAAGACCTAGGAAATCCATTTTTAAAAGACCTAACTCCTCTAGATATTCCATTGAATAGCCTGATAGATACATATCATCACTAAATGTTAATGGTATAACTGTATCAAGTGGTTTCTCACTCATTAGAATTCCAGCGGCATGAGATGATGTATGTCTTGGGAACCCTTCTAATTTTAAGGCTATTTTGAACATTCTACTTAGAGTTGAATCGCTTTCTACTCTTACTTTGAATGTTTCATTTTTTTGATAAATATCTTTTAGAGTATCTTTTGTAAAACCTGGTATTACTCTTGACAAGTTATCTACTTTATATGTAGGTATATTTAGAACTCTACTGACATCTCTTATTACTTGTTTTGCACCGAGAGTACCAAAAGTTACTATTCCTGATACATTTTTTTCTCCATATTTGTCGATTACATATTTTATGACTTGATCTCTTTTGTCATCTGGAAAATCGGTATCAATATCTGGCATTGTCTTTCTTTCTGGATTTAAGAATCTTTCAAATAATAAGTTATATTTTAATGGATCAATTTCTGTGATACCTAAGGCATATGATGTAAGACTACCTGCAGCACTACCTCTTCCTGGACCTACTAAAATATCATTTTTCTTTGAATACTTTATAAAATCATAAACTACTAGGAAATAGTTAGAAAATCCCATCTTATCTATAATATTTAATTCATATAGTAATCTTTTTTGATATTCTTCAGTGATATTACCATCTAATCTTTTATTAAGTCCTGCCTTTGCTAATTCAAATAAATATTTGCTTGGGGACATACCTTTTGTATCTTTATAAATAGGAAGTAATAATTCTGGTTGGGGGAATTCAATATTACATTTTTCGGCAATTTTATAGGTGTTCATTAAACCTTCATTATCTGAATATGAAAGTGGTGATGTAATATTTAACTCATGGTTATCTAAATCATATGATGTATCATCCATTATAGTTTTTCCATCTCTAATTAAATATAGATATTTTAAAAGCTCTTTATCATTGGCATTCATATATAGTGCTTCTTTGAAGAAAACTACACTAGATGTTATTTTTTTGACATCTTTTTCTTCTCTTAAATTTGAATAACCTAGATATATTTCATTGTAAATTTCTTGTATTTTATTTAGAATTTCTCTACTCTTATAAGGAAGAACACAGATTACATCATGATTATTATCCCTTAGGTTGTTAATTGATAATTTTTCTTTACTAGAAATTGTTGAAAGTTTTATTAATGATTGATAACCTTTGTATGTTTTGGCAAATAAAACAAATTCTTTTTCTTCATAATTTAGTGAGATTGATATAATTGGTTTTAGGTTGTTTTCTTGACACATTTTTACTAGTTTCATCGTCATAAACATGTTAGTGTCATTGATTGTGCAGTAGGGATTATTTTTTGAAACATTAAATTTTATAATATCTTCTAGACGTAACATACTTGAAAGTAATGAAAAATTACTTTTTACATATAATGGTATATACACAAATAATCCCTCCCTTTTTGTTTTAGTTTATCATAATTTATAGAAAATATATAGGTTTTATTTGACTTTATTAAGATATTATGATAAAGTTATAAAGCAAGAGATGAAGCGAAGGAGGAAATATTATGGCAGTGAATATATCTTATAAAAAACCAAATTCTGCGAATACTAGATCGCATGCCTTAAATCATTCTAAGAGACAACAAAAATTAAATTTACAAGTTGTTAGACTTGAAGATGGTACTAAAGTTAGAATGACAGCAAGAGAAAAGAAAACTTTATTAAAAGACGAAAAAATAGCTGCATAATAGTTAATGCAGTTTTTTTGTGTCCTAATATAGATTTTTATTTGCAGATATGACCTGCTTTTCCTTCTATTTCTTTTATTTCTTTTTTTGTTTGATCTAGCTTATTAGATAATGTAATAAGGTTATTTTGTGGTATTTTTGTTTGATCAACTTTATCAAGTGAAAAGTCTGTTGTGGCAATTAAGGTGTTATTATCAAGGTTATAGGCTAATTTAATTCCTTCTACTGAAGCTAGTCCATTTGATAATTCTTGATATTTAGTGTTATATAATGAAATATTACTTACTCCTGCATCATAGTTATTTTCAATAACTTTGTATGTTTTTGTTACTTTTAATTCTTTTAATAAATCATTTTTAAATGTATATATGTTTTTTGTTGTAGTAGTAATACCTATTGTTGTATCTGTAGTGGTAGTTGAACAGGTTAAAACGTCATCTGTATTTTTCTTTACTACTGTTTTATCTTTATCATTTTTATTTGTTTCTATTAATTTGGATATTTGTGGATAAAAAACTCCTGATCCTATTAAAATTAGACTTATTATCATCATAATTATTGGAAGTGTTCTTCCTTTTTTTCTTTCTTGTTCTTTTGCAATTTCCTCATGAAGACTACCTAAATTTAGTATTTGACTGTAATCGTTATTAGTATTTTTCATAAGCATTCCCCTATTCTTACCTTTATTATACCAAAAAATACAATAAAAAAAAGAAAAATTAGCAGATTAGCTATTTTTCTTCTTAGCATCAAACTTTTTACGAGATTCTGTATCTAGAATTCTCTTTCTAATACGGATAAAGTTTGGAGTAACTTCAACTAATTCATCTGAATTAATGTAATCTAGAGCATACTCAAGTGAAATTGGTCTTGGTCTTTTTAAAACAACTGTATGATCACTACCTGCGGCACGTACATTTGTAAGGTTTTTACCTTTAGTAACATTTACAGCTAAGTCATTATCACGATTACATTCACCTATAACCATTCCTTCATATACTTCAGTCCCTGGTTCAATGAACATAATTCCTCTGTCCTCTAAGTTACCAATAGAATATGCTGTTGCGCTTCCTGAATCAATTGATACTAAAACACCTAGTTTTCTTTCTCCGATATCTACTGCTTCATATGGTGCATATTCTTTAAATGTATGGTTCATAATTCCATAACCTTTAGTTAAAGTCATAAATTCTGTTGAGAAGCCAATTAATCCACGTGATGGTATAGTGTAATTTAATCTTGTTTGGTTTTCAAAGTTTTCCATATTTTCCATTTTAGCACCACGAAGTCCTAATTTTTCAATAACACTTCCAACTGATTCTTCTGGAACTTCTATTTGTAAGTCTTCATATGGTTCCATTTTGATACCATCAACTTCTTTAATGATAACACTTGGCTTTGAAACTTCTAATTCAAATCCTTCACGACGCATGTTTTCAATTAAAATACCTAAGTGTAGTTCTCCTCTTCCTGATACTAGGAATGAATCATTTGTTGCTGGCTCAACCTTTAAGCTGACATCTTTTTGAGTCTCACGGAAAAGTCTTTCTTCTATTTTACGAGCTGTTACTATTTTTCCATCTCTTCCAACAAATGGTGATGAGTTTGCTCCAAAAGTCATTTGTAGGGTTGGCTCATCTATATGTAGTACTGGTAATGGAACAATGTTTGTTGTATCGCAAACTGTTTCTCCGACTGAAATATCACTAAGTCCAGCAATTGCTATAACATCTCCTGCTTCAGCACTTTCTATTTCTATTCTATTATATCCATAGAAACCAAATAATTTTTGAATTCTAAATTGTTTTGTTGTTCCATCTAATCTACAACAAGTTACCATTTCTCCTGTTTTTATTGTACCATTATGTACACGTCCAATTCCAATTCTTCCAACAAATTCATTGTAATCTAATAAAGCTGGCTGGAATTGTAATGGTTTGTCATTATCTCCTGTTGGTTCTGGAATTTCTTCCAAAATTGTATCAAGTATTTCAGAGAATCCTTCAGTTTGAGTTGATAGGTCTTCACTGAATGAACAAGTACCATTTAGAGCACTAGCATAGATAACTTTGAAGTCTAATTGTTCTTCATCAGCACCTAATTCAATAAATAAATCTAAGATTTCATCTAATACTTTAGAGCATCTAGCACTTGGTTTATCAACCTTATTAATAACAACAATTGGTTTTGCTCCTGCTTCAAAAGCTTTCTTTAAAACGAATCTTGTTTGAGGCATTGCTCCTTCATAAGCATCAACAACAAGTAAAACACCATCTACCATATTCATGATACGTTCTACTTCTCCACCGAAATCAGCATGTCCTGGTGTATCTAAGATATTAATTCTAGTATTTTTATAGTCTAGAGCAGTTGTTTTTGCTAAAATAGTAATACCACGTTCTTTTTCAATTGCATTTGAATCCATTGAAACATTACTTACATCTTCATTATCACGGAACATTCCAGAATGTTTTAGGATTCCATCTACTAGTGTAGTTTTTCCATGGTCAACATGGGCAATAATTGCTACATTTCTTTTCTTCATAATCACACACTTCCTTATATAACGTTCTTGATTATATCATAAAAAATATTAAAATACTAGTATTTCCTAGTATTTTTTATATTATGATTATAGCTCTATAGTCTTAGATGATAACAATAATATCAACATATATTAATTATTTTTGACTAATTGCTGATACTTTATCTTATATTTCATCAAAATAGTAAACATTTTCAGGTAACTGTAATTTTTCAAAAATTCTAGTTTTTATTAATTTGCCACCCATATGTTTATAAAATTCATTACTTGGATTGTTATCAAGACACCCAACTAACATCTTATTAAATCCCATTTTTTTCAATTCAGTTATGCCTGCTTCAAATAGTTTTTTCCCAAAACCTTTACCTTTATAATCGCCAATAATATATATTGCATAAACCTCACCACAACAATCATAATCTGTATCATCTGTTGCTCCAACATTTACAAAACCAACAACTTCATTATCAACTTCTAAAACTAATTGATGATCATCTTTTTCACTAAAATTATTATATGAATTATTGGCCCTTTGTTCTTCATTTTCATATAAACTATTTAAAAAATCATCATTAACTATTCCTTTATAAGTTTCATTCCATGTGACTGTTACAACATTGGCAACTGATGCGCAATCTTCTTTTTCTTTTCTTCTTATTAAATAATTCATATAAAAACCTCCTCTATTCTAACCAATGATGACAGCAGCTTTAATATAATCCCCATAGCTGACACCACTATTTTTAATAATTGTATCATAATCTTATACAAAAAAGCACAGAGTATCACTATATAAAATAAATTAAGTAATGATTCCGTGCCCTATGTAAGATTATTTATTTTATGGATTTTCTTTCTTCTGTACATTTATTATTTCTCAATAAATCTCTTTAATACTTTTTGGTTTCCATCAGTAACTTTTTCAAGTTCTGGTAAAGTTGTATAATTTGAAATAATGTCAATCATTCTATTTCTAATAATCTTATCTCTTTTTTTACTATTAATTGCAGATGATATATATAATTTCTTTTGAGGATCAGTTAATTTTCCCCAGATAGTTCTTTCTTTTGTGTTATAAATTAGATACATAATAATATCTGAATATGAATCTTCTACAATTTCATTTTTATTCTTCTTATCTTTTAAGAATAAGTTGCAATTTCTTTTTGGTGTTAATTCTGCTTGTCTTAAAACTTGTTCATCATACATTTCTAATGCTCTAATAATTGTTGGAAATGAATCTGGTCCTATATTTCTTACTCTACCAATTATATTTCTTCCAAATTCATCTGTTAATTTTAAATTACGTTTAACTTCTGCTACTGAATATTCTTTTAATCCTCTATATTTTGTTTGGAGCTCAAGCGTAGGATTATCTAATAATAAAACACTAGCTTTATTTAATTCATCAACTAATTCAATACCATTATTTTGATATTCATATATTTCTGGTTCTAATCTGCTTCTGTTACCTTTAGCTATAATCGATTTTAATAAAGCAATTCTTTTATTAACTTCATCATATTTATATTGTGGATAACATTCCATTAAAGACAATAAATCCTCAACACTATAACAATTATTAGATTTTGCCAATTCAAAAAATTTATCTTCTGAACCATACAATACTTCTTCAGCGGAAATATCTGATAATTTTAGCATTTTTTACCCCTCCCATTTTTATTCTTAAGCAAAAAAATACAAACCAATAATATTCGTGACTCCAATAAAATTGTGTAGATTCAATCTGTGATACCCCATATAAAAAGATTATATTTTCTCACTTGTCTATACATTATATATTATATTTTTTACATTTGTTAGCTTTTTTTATGTCATTTGTTTTTACCAATCTTTTAATTTATTTTTCTATTTTAAAAAAATCTCCTGATTTATTGCATTGTGAATATTTTATTGTCAGTTTTCTCTATGAATAATTCTGTCACATAATTTATCGTTTATAGGAGTCAATTTAAAATTGCTAGTTCTCATAATTTCTAACCAAAACAAAAATTAAATTATTGGTATTGTATCACAAGTTAGTTACTTTTACAATTTTTATATTTTTGCAAAAAAAGACAACTCGATTTGAGTTGCTAAATTAGTTTATCTTTTTTAACTCGGCAGATATTTCACTACCTGCTGGTGTTAATCTAATTGTTGAACAATCATCAGATATCAAATAACTTCTTGGATTCTCATAAATAGGATCTTCATCTCTAGGTCCTGTTGTATGTTTCATTTGAATAAAAGTTATTGTATTTTCATTGATTGTGAAAGCACCAAATTCTTCTTCACCTTCAACACTGTATGTTCCATTCTCATTCAATATATATTTTGAACCATTCATATCACCATTTTCATAGTAAGTTCCATAACATTTAACTGTTGTTTGACTATTTGTTGTTTTTCCTGTTTCTTCACTTTCATCTGTTTTTGTTGTTTCACTCTTAGTACTGTTGATATTTTTTTCTTTATTTTCACTTTGAATAGTTTCTTCTTTATTTAAAAACTTATCATACCCAATGTAGGCACCCAATAACACTACTAAAACAGATAATATTATTACTGCCACTACTAAACCTTTAGAATTTTTATTTTTCATTTTATCTCTCCTATCTTAGGATAGATTATATCATTATCTAATGAATAATAGTAGCGAAATCTTTTTAACTTTTTTATATTTTACATTTTTGGACAATTAAGTTTTTGATACTTTTTATAGTAGTTTTTTGTAATATTTCCAAGCTAACACTCTTAAAACGTGTTCATCTAACGTTTCTTGATCTAGAGTATTATTATCAATTGCATTTCTTATTTCTTTTATACTTTCTTCATAATCAGTAGATATTAATAAATCATTTCCTGCTAAAAGTGAAATTACGTTTTTATTTTCTATATTTTTAACTGCGCCCATATCTAGATCATCAGTAATAATTACTCCAGAAAAATTTAAATCATTTCTTAAATAATCATGTAGAGTTTTAGATAGAGATGCAGGATTATTTTTGTCCATACTTGTCACTATATTATGGCTAAATAAAATAGCCTCAGCTTTGTTTTTTATTCCTGATTTAAACGGAAGAATATCATTATTTTCTATTTCTTCTTTTGTTCTTGTATCTATAGATGATCCACTATGTGTATCAATGTTATTTCCATATCCCGGAAAATGTTTTAGGGTATAGCTTACTCCACTTTCTTTACTAGTTTCTATTACTATTGATGAAAACTTTGCAGTTGTTTTTGCATCTTCTTGTAGAGATCTTTTATACATATAGTCACTTGGACTAGTTGATACATCTACAACTGGTGCTAAATTAAGATTTATGCCTAAAGATTTTAATAGATTGCTTTTTTCTATAGTATCTTCTTTTATTTTTTCAAATCCACCACTTTTATATAACTCACTAGGTGATGAAAATGCTTCACTTCGAAGATTTTTATTGCGGCTGACTCTAACTACTATTCCTCCTTCTTCATCTACAGCTGTTAATATTGGAATTTTAGATACTTTATTTGAATCGGCTATCATCTTAATAACATCTTCTTTAGTTTTATCTTTAAAATCTTTGGCAAAGAATAAGTAACCACCAAACTGATATTTTTTTATAATTTCTGTTTGATTTTCTTCAGGATAACGGACTAATAAAATTTGACTAATTTTTTCGTTTTGACTCATTTTCTTGAGTTTTTGATATGCCTTTTTATAATAGTTTTTGAATAAACCGTTGTCCATATATTTATTTGGCATTTCTTCTTTATTTAGTTTTTTTCTTGAAGATTTGTTATTCATAACATTTATTGCTTTATAGTTACTACTGATTGTAAAAAAGGTAACTGCTGCAGTTGATATTATTAGTAGGATTACAATTATAAATTTGTTCTTCATTATTATCACCATTATTTCTATCTTTATTGTATCATTTTTTGTTGGATTATTTTGTAGAACTTGATCTTTTTTCTTTTATTTTTTTATAAAAGTAACTGCTAATCAAAATAATGAGTAAAATTCTAATTGGCACTTTTAGATTTCCTATATATTTATCGGCAATTGTCCAACCATTACCTAATGTGTAACCTACATAGACAAAAACTAATGTCCAAGGAATACTTCCTATTGTTGTATAAATAATAAATTTTGGAAATGACAATCTCATAATTCCTATCGGTAGAGATATTAAAGTCCTGATAATTGGGAAATTTCTGCCTATCAAAGCTCCTATTAGTCCATACTTATTGAACCAAGAATCACTTTTTTCTACATCTTCTTCTTTCATAAAAAAGTACTTTCCATATTTCTTTATGAATGGTTTTCCTCCAAAGTAACCCATAAAATATATTACAATTGCACAAAATACGCTTCCTATTAATCCTGTTAAGAATGCTCCCCAAAATGTAAATATTTTTTTAGAAGCTAATATTCCTCCTGTTGCTAATATAGCTTCACTTGGAATTACAATGATTACGGCTTCCAGAACCATTCCTAAAAACATTCCAAGATAACCATATTGATTTACTAAATCCAAAACAAAGTTACTCATTTAATCACCTAAATAAGTATATGAGTAATTTTTTTAAATTAGTTCTTTGATATATGAACTTAGACTATCATATATTTTATTTTCTAATACATCTAATTCTTTTTCGTGATTTTTCATTAAACCTCCATTGTATTTTTTTATCATGTCAATATCATTTAGTCCATCACCAATACAATGAATCTTATCAATTTCCAAATAGTTACCTATTTTTTCTAATGATTTATCTTTTCTTATATTGATATTTTCTATGCTTATGTAATTTTTACTCAAATAGTGGTATGTTTTGGTATTCTTATTTAACTCATCAATTATTTTTGTAGGATTTTCTACACTACTTCTTTTGATAAAAATAGCCATTAATGGATATACGTTAAAGTCTGTTGTATATTCCATACCTTTATCGAGAATGTATGATAAGTTATTTTCTAATATAATTTTTTTGATTTTCTCTATTTCATCTTGTGGTAATGGATTTGACTCTATTATATTATTATTCGCATCAAATACCATGGCACCATTATTACAAATTAAATAATTATATGGTATATTGTTTTTTACTAACAATGGATAGATACTGTAGTAACTTCTACCTGTTGTTATCACAAATATGTTCTCTCTCATCCATAGTTTTATATATTCAATATTTTCTTGTAATTGATTTTTATCTTCTACATAAATAGTATTATCAAAGTCACTTGCTAATATCATTATATATCACCCTATTTATAGTATATATTGAAAATATAATTTTTTCCACAAAAACTGTTGACAAAGTTATTATTTATGTTATAATTGGTATTGTCTACTTGATTAATCGAGCTGAAGTTCGGTTAATTGGATATATATGCGGATGTAGTTTAATGGTAGAACCTTAGCCTTCCAAGCTAACTACGGGAGTTCGATTCTCCTCATCCGCTCCAGATTGATAGGAAACTCGAACTTTTCGAGTTTAAGTAATAAATGCTAACTAGAAATAGTTAGTTTTTTTGTTATTTAAGAAAGGAAAGTGATGAGTTATGACAATAGAAACTAAAAAACTTGTAATAAGTGAAGAATTAAAAAGAAAGATTGAAATGATATGTAAGTTTGCTTATGTGGAATATACCTTTACTAATGGATATATTATAAATCTTAAAAATACTAATATAGCCTATGTAAAACCCCATATTTTGAAAGTTAAAGGCAATGACTACTTAATATTTGAAGATAGTGAAAATGTCTTTATAAACGGTTATAATAACAAAATTAAGTTTAAAGATTTAGAACAATACTTAAAAATGAACTAATATGATTTGACAAACTAAAAATAAATGATACAATATAAAACCAATAAAGGAAGCAGTATCTAGTCTTTTATTAGAAAGTGAGGTACTACATGAAAAAGCAAACAAAATATTATATTGAATTTTATAGGAAGTTAAAGATATTAGTTTAAACTAGTGTTTTTAGCTTCTTTTTTATTAGAAAAGGAGTTGATATGAATATGAATGAAAAAATCAAAAGTGCTGGTATATATATTAGAGTTTCTACTTTTGACCAAGCAAGAGAAGGATTTAGTTTGAGAGAACAAGAAGAAAGATTAAAAGAGTTTTGTAAATTTAAAAGATATAATATTTATAAAGTGTATCAAGATGCAGGAATAAGTGCTAAAAATGATAAAAGACCTGCTTATCAAGAAATGATAGAAGATGTTAAAAAAGGTAATATTAATGTTATTGTTGCTTTAAAACTAGACAGATTAACTCGTTCTGTATATGACATTGAAAAATTAATGAAATTTGTTAATGACTATGAATGTGATATAGATTGTATGGCTGATGAATCAAACACTACTACATCCAATGGTCGTATGGTTATGAGAATAATGACTAGTGTTTCTCAAAATGAAATTGAAAAGTGTTCTGAAAGAACTAAATTTGGTATGGCAGGTGCAATTAAAAACGGTCATATTCCTAATAGAACTGGATTAGGTTTTAAAAGAGAAAACAAAAAGTTAGTACCTGATCCACTAACTAAAGATATAATAGTTAGAATATTTGATTTATATTTAGAAGGTAAAAGTCATCAAGCAATTGCTAATATCTATAATAAAGAAAAAGTATTAGGAAAAACTAATTGGTATGATTCTACAATACAAAAGATATTATCTAATGAACTTTATAAAGGCGATTATGTAAATGGCAAAAGAACAAAACACCCAACTTATTATGAAAATGTTATTGAACCTATTGTTTCAAAAGAGAAATGGAAAAGTTGTCAGTATCAAAAATTAAGAAATGCTAGACATTATGAAAGAACAGCAACTTATTTATTTACTAATAAGTTAAAATGTTCTAAATGTGGTAATTTTCTAGGTGGTCACGCTACTACAAAAACTAATGGTAAAAAATACTATTACTATAAATGTAATACTTGTAAAACTTATTTCAATGAAATAGATATTGAAAAAGAATTAAAAGCATTTATGTTAGAACTTGCCAAACAAGATGACCTTATTAATAATTACTATACGCCATTTATTAAATTAAAATTAGAAGATAAAACAGAAGATTATAAAAAAGAAATTAAAGAGTTAGATAAGCAACTAGATAGAATTAAAACAGCTTATATTAAAGGTGTTGTAAAACTAGAAGATTTTGATAAAGAAATAAAACATATCGAATATCAAAAATCCGATTTAGAAAAAAGACAAAAAGAACAAAAACAATATGAAAATTTAAGTTTCACTCTTAATGATTTATTAATTATACAAGATATGCAAGAAATAGAATTTTATACTAACCCAGATGTTTTAAATAATTGGTCTAATAAATCAAAAGAAGAAAAACAAAAAATAATTGGTAAATATATTGATAATATAACTATTGAAAAGAAAAACAATAAGTTTGAAATATCTAATATTGAATTTAGAAAAAATTATTTAGAGGATATAATATATAATCACTATAAATTTAATACACCTTGTAATGTATATATGTATGAAGATGAATATGGAATACCACTAAAACTAAATCATGAACTTAAAACTATGAAAGAAGCAGAAGATTATTTTAAAAGATTAGAAAAATATGTTGGAGATTATAAATTAAACTATTATATAAGTGAGATTGATGAAAAAGAAAAAAGATTTAATTATACTCAAAATAACGATGCTGAAAAAATAATTAGATTAATTGGTATAGGAGATAAGAGAAAAAAAGATAATTTTAAATTAGGTGTTATTACTTTAGACTTATCTATGTTTAAAGATAAAGATGAGAAAGAAATTTATAAGAAACTATTTGATAAATTAGAAAAAGAAAGACTAACATAGCCAAAATTATGTTAGTCTTTAATCATCCTATAAATTTAACAAAAAATACCCAAATAGGATGATGTTATAAATATTAAAACTCTTATTTTATAAGGCTTAACTTTCATATCATCCTAATATCAACCTACAAAGTAGGTTGAATTTCGTAAGTACGAAATCAGTCTTGTGTAACACTAAGCCCTTATGAAATAAGGAAAAGTTTAGTATAGTTGCACAAGTTTCTTATCCTGCTTTTTCACATATACTAATATTTATATATGAAATCATCCTATTTATAAAAAGTAAAAAAGATCAACTATTAAAGTTGATCTCAACGATAAATTGTAATTTGTCTTTTACAATAATAGCATAAAAAAGAAAAGTAGTTATTGT
>URHJ01000015.1 GCA_900547465.1 uncultured Mycoplasmatota bacterium
AATACAAATATATAAGTTAACAAAAATAATACTATTTGTTTCATATTGCCTCCAAAAACTAAAAAAACGCCCTTATATATAAGGACGAATTATCGCGGTACCACCTTACTTCATAATTAATATGCAGCTTTATAGATATAAAGGTCTTACCCTAAATAATTACAGATAGTCAAGTTCATAACAAATTTTATATCTACTTACACCATATGTAGACTCTCTTTAATAAACTTTGTTACTAGTACTACTACCAATATTTCAAGATTGTAATTAGTATACTAGAATTCGCTAATATATTCAAGTAATTTTAAGAATAAATTCATATATTCTTTTGATAATCCTTTACTTCTTAATTTTCTTATTTCTATTCTTTTTTTACTTATGGATAATTCACTGAACATAATTGCATCTATATCCTCTTTTAGATATGTGTTGATTTTTAGATCTAATAAAATACTTTTTACATCATCATTTATAACACGTATTGCATCTATTTCGATGTCTTTACCTTTACAATTGATTGTTAATTGTCCAATAGTTGGTACATTTTTCACTTCTACTATAAAATCATTACCATCAACTGCTGATTTTACTTTATATGGTTCACTATTAAAGAATGCTGTTACATCTTCTGCTTGCTTTGTATTTCTAAATACTATTTTATAGTTTCTTCTTTCTGGTACTATTCCACTTTTACCCTCAACTGATCTAAATATAACTGTATAGTTGTTTTTTAAGTAGTTATAATCTATAGATGTTTTTAAGTAGTAACCTTCCTTGTATAGGGCTGTTGTTCCATCATCGTCATATAAATTATATGTATTTGAAACGCCTGGGAAGATGTGAACCTCTAGGTCTGTTGGAATTCCTGTATTGTTGTAGTCACTTCGATTAGATAGTGGAATTATACTTCCAGCGTGAGCAAACACTGGGTAATCCTCAATATTGTAGAATGATACATATTTTTTATTTCCAGGAAATTTTTTTCCTGTAGTGAAGTCATACCAAACTCCATCTGGAATAAAGAAACGATGAATAGTTCTGTTCATAACTGGATCCATCTTAGTTAGAATTGGACATACTAATAGTTGCGAACCAAAGTAATATTGATTTTTATACAATGAATCATCATATGTCCACATGTAATTGTAGTAAAATGGTTGAATAAGTGGAGTTCCTGCTTTTGTATAATTATAAGATTCTGTATATAAATATGGTATAAATCTGTGTCTTAATCTTAGGTAATCTACTGCAATATTTTGAGTTTCAAAATCCCATAACCATGGTTCCTTTTTATAATATTTTCCTCTAGCACCATGAAATCTTAAAATTGGGGAAAAGACACTTAACTCTAGATATCTTAAATATAATTCTGCATCTTCTATTCCCCCATGATTTCCTCCAACATCGTGACTCCAAAATGATACACCTATATTGGCTGCATTTAAGTAAAGACTTGGTAATTCTTTTAATTTGTCCCAACTTATTTCACTACTACCACCATAAAGAATCGGGTATCTATGTGGTGCATAGATTGCATTTCTTGCTAAAATCATACCTCTTTTTTCTGCGGTTCTTCCAGAATCTTTATAAAGATAGTGATTATTAAACCATAAATTTGTTAAGTTTAGATTTCCCTTATAATCACTCCAGAAGAAGTCTACTCCTAAACTTTCTAAAGGGTGAAGAAATACTTTCATATAAACGTCCATTAACTTAGGATTTAGTGGATCAAATAAAATTACCTTATTATCCTTGACCTCTAGATATCCTGCGGCTTGCATATAGAATTCTTCGTGTGGATATATTCCCGTTTCTGGATTGATATTTAATCCAAACCTTATTCCTCTTTGATGAAGATAGTTAACTATTCTTTTTGGATCTTTTATGATACTTTTATTAAATGTAAATCCACTTTTTAGTCCCTTATTATTTCCTACATTTCTATAATGCCAGTCATTATCTAGTAGTAGGACTGACAATGGTATTTTTTTCTTTTCAAAATGACTTACTAATTCCTCTACTGATTCTTCATTATAAGTTACGTTTCTACTCCACCAGTTTCCTAATGCATATCTTGGAATTAGTTCTGGGAAGCCTGTCATTTTATAGTAATCTAATAGGGCTTGTTTGAAATCTTTATCATACATAAATACATATATATCTACTGTACCTGGCTCTCTTTCTTCAAATGTACCATCTTCATTTAAAATTTTATTTGGGGTGTCATTTATACTAGCAAAACCCTCTAAGGAATATAGTCCTCTTTTCAAACTTTTATCACATGGAACATCTACTGATACCATATTGCCATTCATATTTCGAGCTTCAGGATGATTAAAGTACCAATCTCTTTGACGCTCTGTCTCTGGAGCCATTAGAGTTATTTTTAAGTTTTTGGTAGGATTTACCTTACTTCCTTCAAATGGTTGACGTTTCATATAAGTAAGTCTAAAGTATTTTGTTGTTATTTCAATTACATTTGGATCCTGATTTACACGAAAGTTTGGATAACCTAAATTCCTTTTTTGAATTAATTGAGTTGGCTTATCTACAAACTTTCCACTTGGAGAGTATTCTAAGCGCACTACTCGTTCTGTTATAATGGTTATTCTGTAATTTGGACCTTTATAAATAGCCTTTTGTTCAGCAAAACCATCTTTTTGATTCACCTTAAATTGTTTGCCTAGTGGATACATAGCCAACACCTTCCTATTATTCTAGTATTATAATAACATAAAATGGTTTTTATTCCAAGAAAAAAAATTGTAGAAATTTATAAAAAAAAACAACTTTTTGGTTGAATTTTTTGTTTATTTGTCAATATGTTTAGCATAGTACTCTTCTAGGCTCATATCTTTTTCATAAATTTCTTTAGCCACTTTTTTTCCTACATAACGATAGTGCCATGCTTCGTGTCTAATTCCTGTTATATCTTCAAATTTTGGTTTAAATCTATATATGAATCCATACTTATAGCAATTATCTTTTATCCAGTTATATTCAGTACTATTTGCGAATACTGATGTTTTTTTACTTCCAATATCTAGACCAAGTCCTGTTTGATGTTCTGAAAATCCTGGTTTTAATACATATTTTTCAACGTAAGCATCACCATATAGTTGTTGATACGTTTTTGTTATTTCTTCTTGATCTTTGTAACTTCTATATGCAGAGTTGATAGTTAAATAATATCCTTCTTTTTCTGCATCATCAATCATTTTTTTTGCTGCGGCATAGGCTGTTCTATTGGCTTTTATATTTTCTTGTGTTGTATATGGTTCTGTTATTTTTACTAAGTCCTTGGGTGTGAATTTTTCTGTTAGTTCTCTGTGTTTATTTACAAGCATGGTATATGAAAATTCTTTAACAATTGTTGGATCCTTATATTCTTCCTTATCCATATCTAGGTTTACAATTAATACAGTTGTCTCTTCATCTTCTCTTGAATTATCCATATATTCTAAGTATCTGTCATAATATTTTAATTTTGCGTAATCTAGACTATAAAATTCTTCTAAATATCTTACTTTTTTTCTTTTTGCAAATTCAGTAACATCATTATCATCTCCATGTGATAAAATCATTGATATTTGATCATTACTGTAACCTTTCTTTATTAAAGTATTGATATTTTTTATTAGATGTTTTTGATTTTGGTATTTTATTTTTGGATAAATAGTAAAGTTTTTTTCATTATAATCACTACTTTCAAAGGCTTTATTTAGAGTCTTGTTTTTTCCTAGTTGTAGAACTTCTTTCTTTTTAAACTTTATTAAGATGTTTTTTGATGCTTTCTCACTATATCCTATCTTTTTCAAGTCATTAATATTAGAACGATAGAATAAGAATAGTCCCAATATTATAGCTATGATTACTCCTATTACTTCTAGTATTTTTATGTATTGTTCTTTTAATCTTATTTTCTTTTTTGTTGCCATACTTCCTCCATTATTATCTTTATTATATCATATATTGATTTTGTGGTATAATATTTTTGGTGATTTTATGAAAGCAGTAGTTTTGTCTGGTGGAGGCAGTAAAGGATCATATCAAATAGGAGTATGGAAAGCTTTAAAAAAGTTGCATATTTCTTATGATATAGTAACCGGTACATCTGTTGGTGCATTAAATGGTGCATTGATGGTTCAAAATAAGTTTCATAAAGCAATGAAACTATGGAAAAGTATAAATATGAATTTGTTGTTTGGTGATATAGCACCAGATTCTTCTAAAATGAAGGATATTATTAATATGTATTGTAATAATTTTATTAAGAATGGTGGTATGGACGTAGAAGTGCTTGAGGAACTTATTTCTAAATGCATTGATAGTGATTCTTTTTATTCATCAAATATTGATTATGGACTAGTTACAGTTAATTTAAGTGGAAAGAAGGCGGTTCAACTTAGAAAGAGTAAAATTCCAAAGGATAAGCTTGTTGATTACTTAATGGCTAGTGCTTCTTGTTATCCTGCTTTTCAAAAAAAAGATATAGATGGTAAAAAATTTATT
Organism: uncultured Mycoplasmatota bacterium; assembly: GCA_900547465.1. Lineage (GTDB taxonomy): Bacteria > Bacillota_I > Bacilli_A > RF39 > UBA660 > UMGS995. Next base: position 4,513 of record URHJ01000015.1, read on the forward strand.
GATGGTGGAATGTTTGATAATCTTCCTATAAATCTTGCGATTGAAATGGGTGCTGATGAAGTTATCGCGGTTGACTTAAAAGCTCCTGGTGTTAAACAAAGAGTAAAGAAAAAAGTTCCAACTATAACTATCAAGCCTAATAATAAACTAACAAATTTTTTAAATTTTAATAAAGAGGGTTCTAAAAGGAATATTTTATTTGGATATTATGATACTATGAAAGTTTTTGACCGTTATTACGGAAAGAAATATACTTTTAAGAAAAAGAAATATGATTATTTTAATAGTGAATACCAAGAAATATTTATTCATAAAACAAATGAGATTTTAAATACTAAGGCTTTACTTAAGATATTTTCATTTGACTTCTTTGATTTATCTTCTCTATTTTTAAAATTAACTGAAGATTTAGGTAAGCTATTTGATATGGAGGAGGCTAAACTTTATAAATATAGAAGTTTCCATAAAAAAATATTAAGACAAATTAATAAGAAGAACAGAAAATATACTAGAAGTCAGAATAATACTATCTTTATATATAATAAAATTAAAGCGAATGACCTTAAATATTTAAGAACAAAAGCAGTTCTTACACCTAAAGAATTTGTATTGGCTTTATTCTTGTATGTAATTAGTGAGGTATAGTATGGAAAACTTGTTTTCTTTTAGTGATAATAATAAACGTTATCATACACTTGATTATTTTTATAAACATAAATTTGATTCTAAGGTTTGTAAAATAAGTTTAAACGCAGGGTTTTCTTGTCCAAATATGGATGGTACTATTGGATATGGTGGTTGTATTTATTGTTCTAAATCTGGTAGTGGTGAGTTTGCAGGTAAAGTTTCTGACTCTCTTAGTAAACAGTTTGAAGAAGTCTCAAATATTTATAAAAAAAAGTGGCCTAATGCTAAATACATTGGCTACTTTCAAGCTAGAACAAATACTTATGCTCCTGTTTGGAAGTTAAAGAAAATTTATGAGCCTATTATAAATCGTTATGATGTTATTGGTTTGAATATTGCGACTAGGGCTGATTCTATTAGTGATGAGTGTCTTGATTATCTTGAAGATATAAATAAAAGAACCTATTTAACTGTTGAACTTGGTCTTCAAACTATCCATGAAGAGACTGCTAAACTTATTAATCGTTGTTGTAGTCTTGATACATTTACTAAAATGGTAAAAAAGCTTAGAAGTAGAAATATAGATGTTGTTGTACATATTATTAATGGTTTACCTTATGAAACAAAGAATGATATGATTGAGACGGTTAAGTTTTTGAATGGACTTGATATTCAAGGTGTGAAAATACATATGCTTAGTGTTCTTTCTGATACTCCACTTGCGGAGTACTATGAGAAAAATAAATTCCATATTTTATCAAGAGACGAATATGTTGATATCGTTATATCTCAACTTGAATATTTAAGAAGTGATATAGTTATTCATAGAATTACAGGAGATCCTAAAAAGGAAGATTTAATTACTCCTAGTTGGTTATTAAAGAAGTTTTGTGTATTAAATGAAATTGATAAAGAAATGGTAAAAAGAGATACTTATCAAGGAAAATTAGTAAATTAAAAAGTCACCTTATTTTGTGACTTTTTTTGTTAGCTGAAATGCTTCTGGATGTTTTTCATAAGAATCTGTTGTTGGCATCTCATAAGTAATTTCATTTTTAGTTTTTTCATATACATCATCTGGTATTATGTATTCTACCAATTCATCATTTTCCATTCTTATAGTTTCATTTTCTGATGTTGCTACAAAGGAATGATTATCTTTTAGAAGGTCACTATCGTCTGCTACTTTCAATAACTCTATAGCGTTAGTAGGATTTTTATCTCTAATACCATTAATAAATTTCTGTTCATTTTTTCTAGTTTCTTTTTCATTACTTATAGTTAGTTCTAAATTATTGTCTTTATCTTGAACTGAATAAGTAACTTGATTGTGGTTATAAATTGTACTTACTAATTTATTCCCCATCACATAAATATCGGCACGAGTATTATGATTTTGATTGATTGTTTCTATAATGGAATAATAGTTCTTATCTATCTTCACTATATCTAAGTTTATTTCATATTCTGGACTATCTTCTTTTTGCTTGTAATCATATAAATCTGTTATTGTTATTTTATTAGCCATTTCTATTTCATCTAGTTGTTTTTGTGATAAACCAATCAAAGACATTTCTTTAATAACACCTTTTTTTAATTTAATATCTTCTATTTTTTGATTATTTTTTAATGTATTTGCCTCTAACACTTCACAATTATACAAATCAGTTATATTGAATAAAATATTTAAGTATTGTATTAAGTTTTGTGGATCGTTTTTTTCTAGTTCTTCTGTTAATGTATGATAATACTCTGGTAATAATCTAGCTCTTTTTTCTAATTTAATTGACATTTTTTTATTATTCCTTATGTAATCATAGTATTGAAACACCATGTTATTATGAACATATAAAATTGCATCATTAATTAAAAATATATTTGCAATCTTTTCGGGAGTACTTGTCATTGGTTCATATAGTGAGTATATATTTTCACTTTCTTTTTTTGCAATTATACTATTAGTACTTTTCTTATCTAGCCATTTCTCTTGGTCTTTTAATGCAGATTCTGGTGTTAGATAAAATTCTACTCCATCACTGTCTGTTATACATAGCGAATCTAGAAAGAATTCTGAAGTACTTGTATGTTTTTTTGCATACATTTTTCCATTAAAATTACCTAATGTATCTATGGCTCTAATCATTTCTTTATATCTTTTTCTCTCTGACTTCATAAGACCTAAACTAATCTTTTTATCTGTAAATTCATCATATATTTCTTGCTTGTTCATTTAATACAGCTCCTTTTGGTGTTTTATTATAGCATTTTTTTATATTTTTTCAAGAAAAAATTTCCACAGATTTTGTGGAAACTTTTATTATTTTGAGCTTTTTTTGTCTTTTATTGTTTCTGCTATTGTGGTTGCTCCTGTAACTAAGTTTTGTAGATCACTTGGTACAATTATTTTTGTTGCTTGTCCATTTGCTACATCAACCATGGCTTCATAACTTTTTAATTTTAGAACGGATTCATCAATTTTTGCATCTTTTAGTAATTTTAATCCTTCTGCAGTAGCTTGTTGAATCTTAATTATTGCTTGTGCTTCACCTTCTGCTTCTTTTATTTGACTTTCTTTTTTTGCTTCAGCTCTTAGGATTGCACTTTCTTTTTCACCTTCAGCAATTAGAATAGCAGATTTCTTTTCTCCTTCTGCTTTTAATATAGCTTCACGTCTTTCACGTTCAGCTCGCATTTGTTTTTCCATTGCTTCTTGGATATCCCTAGGTGGTAAAATATTTTTAACTTCAACACGGTTTACTTTTATTCCCCATGGGTCTGTTGCTTCATCTAGGATTGATCTCATTTTTGAATTAATTAAGTCACGTGATGTTAGAGTTTCGTCTAATTCAAGTTCTCCAATTATATTTCTAAGTGTTGTAGCAGTTAAGTTTTCTATTGCACTTATTGGATTATCAACACCATAAGTATATAATTTTGGATCAGTTATTTGATAGTACACTACTGTATCAATTTGCATTGTAACATTATCTTTTGTAATTACTGGTTGTGGAGCAAAATCCTTTACAGTTTCTTTTAGACTAACTGAATTTGCTATTCTATCAATTATAGGAACTCTGTAATGAAGTCCTGTCTCCATAGTTCTATCATATGCACCTAATCTTTCTACAACATAGGCTTTTGATTGTGGAATAATTTTTACTCCAGCAGCAATAATTACGATAATAATTATTAAAATTAATAAAAACATTATTTTCCCTCCTCTATTTTCTCAACAACTAGTTTTACTCCATCTATCTTTAAAACTTTTACTTGAGAATCTTTCTTTATGTTTTTTGTGCTTGTTGCAGTCCAAACACTTCCTCCTACTTTTACTTCTCCGTAGGAATTTTTTGAGATATCTTTTATTACTACTCCCTCTTTTCCAATTACTCGGTCTAGATTTGTTGGGGTAATCTTTCGCTTCCTTAATTTAGCTACAAGTGGTTTTGTAATTATTAATGATACAGCACTAACAACAATAAAAACTATTACTTGAATGTTTACATTATCTGTTAGGATTGTCGTTATTAGAGCTGCTAGAGAACCTAGAGCGAACCAAATTGTAACTAGATTAATGGTAATTACTTCGATGAATAGTAATAATAAAAATGATATTAACCAAACTCCAACCATTTTCTTCACCTCACCCTAAGTATATGTCAATTATCTTTATTTTTCAACAAATTTTTATTTATTTCTTGAAACTAGTCTTTCTTTATTATATAATCAGATTAGAAGGTAGGGAGAATATGACAAATAACCTTAGAAATTTCGTTGTTGGTACATTTTCTTTTCTAGGAGTTTTATGCATTACTAGTGGTGTTTCTATGCCATATTTAGCTAAAGCCACTGAAAAAAGTAGTGTTACTAAACTTAGTGTTACTCAAAGGAAAGTTACTAATGCCAAGTCAAATGAGATAAAATTAAAAGATGTAAAAATTGAAGTAAATCAATTATTAAGTTTGAATACAGCTGATTATTTAGCTAATCCAGATGATATAGAAGATAGTATTGTTAAAAGATTAAAACTTGATACTAGTAATGTTAATACTAATCAAGTAGGTAATTATTCTTTTACTATTACTTATAATAAAAAAATATATAATGGAACTGTAATGGTAATTAATAAACCACTACCACAAGTTAGTACAATGACTTTAAATAGCTTATCTTTTGAAGTTGGTTCTAATCTACCTGTTGATGTTTCTAGTTATATTAAGGAACAACTTTCTGATGAAGTTAAAGCTGCGATTATATTAGATACCAGTAATGTTGATACAAATAAGCCTGGAAGTTATTTATACTCTGTTAGTTATAATGGAAAACTCTATACGAATACTATTACTATTTATGAGCCTAAGTTTGGTGTTAGTACTGATAATTCTTTAACTAATAGTAATAAGGAAAAAGTTACTGACAATAATACTAATAATAATTAAATTAAAAAAATTCCTGAATGGGAATTTTTATTTTGTTTTAAGATAAACCAATTATATTGTTATCATCATCAATGTCTATTTTTTCATAATTTGGTGTTGGAGGCAAACCTGGCATTGTTAGTATTTTTCCTAATAATACAGTAATATATCCAGCACCATTATATACTTTTATATCTTTAACGTGAAGTGTATAGTCTGTTGGCAACCCAAGTTTTGTTTTGTCATCAGATAATGAATATTGTGTTTTAGCAACACATATTGGAAGATTAGATATATTATTTTCTTGTAATTGTTTTATTTTTTCCTCTGCTAGATCGCTATACTCTACATTTTTTGCTCTATAAATATTCTTTGATAGTGAGGCAATTTTTGTTTTTATATCATCAGTTAAAGAATATAAATAATTTATTTTATTTTCACATTCCATGACCTTTAAAACTTTTTTAGCTAAATCAATGGATCCTTCTCCTCCATCTTTATACGATGTTGATATAGCAAATTCTACTTCTTGATCTAGACAAATCTTTCTAATTAATTCTATTTCTTCATCTTTGTCGCTTTCATATCTATTTAAGCAGACAACTATATTTGAACTCATCTTATTTAGGTTTTCAATATGCGCAACTAGGTTGCATAGTCCTTTTTCTAAATTTTCATTACCATTATATTTCAAAGCTTTTATGGTTGCGACTAAGACTATTGTTTCTGGTTTTAGATTAGCATTTCTACATTTTATATTTATAAATTTTTCTGCTCCTAAGTCTGATCCGAATCCTGCTTCTGTAATAACATAATCTGAAAGAGTTAATGCTAGTTTTGTTGCTTTTATACTGTTACAACCATGAGCTATATTAGCAAAAGGTCCACCATGCATAATAACTGGTGTATTTTCCATTGTTTGTACTAAGTTAGGATATAATGCATCTTTTAGTAAGACAGTTAAAGCTCCTTCTATGTTTAGACTTTTTGCATATACATATTTATTTTGATCATTTATTCCTATGATAATATTTCCTAATCTTTCTTTTAAGTCTTTTAGTGATGTTGCCATACAAAATAGGGCCATAATCTCACTAGCCGCTGTAATGTTAAAATGCTTTACTCCACTTTTTGTAGTAATATCTCTTAGTTCTCTATCATTTATATCTATACATCTATCAAATAATATTTCTTTTATATGTAGTTCATTTCCATTTTCAATATGATTATCAATTGCAGAAGATAATAAATTGTTTGCGGATGTTATAGCATGAAAATCTCCAGTAAAGTGAAGATTAATATCTTCCATCGGAACTACTTGTGAATATCCTCCACCAGTTGCACCACCTTTCATACCAAATACGGGTCCCATTGATGGTTGTCTTAAAGTTATTATCGTATTCTTATTTAATTTTTTTAAAGCATCTCCTAGACCTATACTAATGGTTGTTTTTCCTTCTCCATACGGAGTTGGATTTATCGCAGTTACTAGTATTAATTTTCCTTTTTTAGTACCCTTTTCTAATTTTATCTTAGCCTTATTATTTCCATATAATATAAGGTCATCTTGTCCAATATTTAATGATTCAGCAACTTGTCTGATATCTTTTATTTGGCTTTTTTTAGCTATTTCTATATCAGTCATTTTATCGCCTCCAATAAATTCATTATAAGTATATTAAATTTTTTTGTCAATTATCTTAAATGTTTATATTTTTAGAGTTATTTTTTGACAATTTAGTTTAATTACTAGATGGATTTGTACTTTTTTAGGTGATTTTTTTTGCGAATTATTATTTTCTTTCATTTGTGTTTATTTATGTTTTTTTGTATAGTCTTAGGCATTAAGAAAAAAGGAGGGATTTTGTGAAAAAAATATTTATTTTCTTAATGACAATTATTGGTATTAGTATGGTATGTAGTACAAAGGTTAATGCTGAAGGATTTTCTTTTTATGAGGGTGACTATATTAATGGTATTTACATGACAAAGGCTAAAGGGGGAACAAAATATTATCAAAAGGCTAGATTCTTTATGCTTAAAAATTATAATCGTTTTGCCTATTGTGTTGAACCTTTTGCTATGTTTAATGAAAGTGGAACTTATAAAAGAAGTACTTCTCTTAATTATTTAAACGATAAGCAAATGGATAGAATTAAAAAGATTGCCTATTTTGGTTATACTTATGGTTCACACTATGATCCTAAATGGTATGCTGTTGCACAACTTATGATTTGGAGGGAAGCTGATCCTAGTGGTGATATTTATTTTACTGATAGTCTTAACGGTAACAGAATATCAGCATATGAAGCAGAAATTAATGAAATAAACAGTTTAATTAATTCTTATGAAACTGTGCCTAGTTTTTCAGGTTCTACTTATGATTTGGTTGAGGGAAAAAATTTAAGGATAGTTGATCAAAATAATGTATTAGATCATTTTAAATTTGATGATACAACACATATCAATAGAGATGGAAATAGCTTAATACTTCATGATTTAGAGGAGGGTGAATATAACTTTAGTTTAACTAGAAAAGATATTATGACTACCTCTATTCCATTCTTTTATCAATCTGATAATAGTCAGGATATGACAACTATTGGTGACTTAAACCCTATTACAATATCATTCAAGGTGATGGTTAAAAAAACATCTATTGAGATTGTAAAGGTTGATGCCGATACTAACGAAACTAAACCTAGTGGAGATGCATCACTTTCGGGAGCAATCTATACTATATTTGATTCTAATATGAATGCTTTAGGTGATATTGAAATTGACGATGAGATGAAAGGGATTTATCCAAATCTTGACTATGGGAAGTACTATATTAAAGAGAAAGCAGCTGGTCGTGGATATGAAGTTGATGATAACATATACTCTTTTGAAATTACTAAGGACGAGTCAAATGTCAGGATGATTCTTAAAAATAGGGTAATTAAAAAGAAGATTGAAATATCTAAAAAATTTGGTGATGGAGAATCATCATCTTTAGAGAGTGGTATTGGGTTTGATATCATTAATTCAAATGGAGACCTTGTAGATACGATAGTTACTGATTCTAACGGATATGCTTCTATTGTTTTACCTTTTGGGAAATATACAATTAAACAAAGAAATACAACACCTGGTTATAAAATGATAGATGATATGGATATTAATGTAGAAGATAATAAAGATAAGATGATAGAATTGTATGATTATAAAATAAAAGTGCCTAATACTCATATTGATTCTAAAGGTTCTATTTTAAATATTTTAATCTTACTTGGAGTATTACTTGTTAAAAAAGTTTTTTATATTTAGTTTTTATGTAGGTATATTTATCTTTTTTATTTGTTCTTTCTATCATGTTGATGGTAAAGTTATTACAACCAATTATAAGAGTTTTGTAACACCAATAAATAATATTAATAATAAGATTAATCCTGTTACTAAAAGTGATATATTAGCTCAAGTTAGAATTCCAAAAATTAATGTTGATGAAGAAATTTATAAAGTATCTAGTTCTTCTAATAATGTCAATAAACATGTAACTATATTAAAAGAATCAATACTACCTAATGATGATAAAAATGGTATTATATTTTTAGCTGCTCATTCTGGTTCTGGACATCTTGCTTATTTTAAGGACTTAGATAAATTACAGAATGGTGATAATGTTATATTTACTTATAATAATGTTATTTATACATATCAGGTTGTAGATGTTTTTGAGGAAGAAAAAGATGGTGACATAGAGATAAGTAAATCTAATAGCCAACAGCTCATCTTAACAACATGTAGTCCTCATAATGATGATAAACAATTAATTGTTGATACTATACTAATAAATGAAAAAAGAGTTAATTAAAACTCTTTTATTTTGTTAGAACTTCTATTGCTTTTTGTAGTTGATTATCTGTATCATCAGATGGATTTTCTTTGTATTCGTCTGATAGATCTACTTCTTCATCTGGAGTAATTCCTTTTTCATTTATCCAATTACCTTTAGGGGTTAACCATTTCTGAGTTGTATATTTTAAGGTTGCACCTGAAGATAAGGAATAAGCTTTTTGAACTGTACCCTTACCATATGTTGTCTTACCAACTAGTATAGCTTTATTATTTTCTTTTAGTGAGGTTGCTAAAATCTCTGAAGCTGATGCACTACCTTTATTTATTAGAATTGCTATTTTGTAGTTACAGTAACTTTTTGTTCCATCATATACTTTATTTTTTATGTTTTTTGTTTGTATTTGATATAATACTTTATCTCTTTTTTCTAATAGCTGTAAAATTTCTTTAACGTCATCTAACTGACCTCCCGGATTATTTCTTACATCTATTATTAAGGAATCAATCTTTTTATTTACTAAACTGTTATATTCTTTTTTAAACTGTTTATAAGTTGTTGATGAGAATACATCTATTGATATATATCCCACTTTTTTATCATTTTTATCAATTATTTTTGATGATACTGAAGGTACTGAAACTTTAGCTCTTTTCATTTCATATGTTTTTTCATTGCCGTCTCGTGATATTTTTATACTGACTTTAGTATTTTCTTTACCTTTGATCAACTTTGTAATTTGACTTAGTGTTTTTCCTTTAACATCTTGACCATCTATGGCAAGTAATTGATCACCAACTTCTAATCCTGCTTTTTGAGCTGGTGAATTTTTGTATATTGTACTTATCTTAGCATTTTCTTCTTTATATTCTACCGCAGCTCCTATACCAACATATTCTCCATTTACTGTTTGATTAAAACTTTCCGAATCGTCTTTTCCCATATAAGCAGCATATGGATCATCTAATGAATTTACCATTCCCTCATAAGCTGCATTTATTAAATCTTCTTTTTTTACTTTCTTATAATAGTTTTGGTAAATATTTTCATAGGTTGTAACAAACTCTTCTAACTCTTCTGGTATGTCTGTTACTACTACATTTTCTTTTTCATATGTGATACTACTGCCAAATAAAATTCCTATTAAAATGGATATTATTACAATTATTAAAACTTCAGAGAGTTTAAATGTTTGTTTACTTGTTAATTTTTCTTTTATATTTTTTTTAGACATGTTATCACCTGATTTCTTATGTCTATCATATCATATTTATACTCTTATGGATATTATTTATTTTATAAAGTTCCAATAAAAAACTGAGTTAATACTCAGCATTAATTTCATTATGGCGCCCCAACTAGGACTTGAACCTAGGACCCCTTGATTAACAGTCAAGTGCTCTAACCAACTGAGCTATTGAGGCAGGTTAAGTTATCTTTTGATAACTTATTTTAGATATTCAGTTATTGAATCTTCTCCTTCAATATAATCTGAAATTTCATTATTAGTGAATTTTATTAAAGTTGGTCCATTAATTTTTAATTCACTAGATGTTGTTGCATCTTTATTTGATTCATTACTAACACAATTCTTATTCATTCTATTTTTTAAATTTACGTAATAGATTGGAAGATGTTCATCTTTTGCTTGATAATTACTAATTAAAGTCTGATAGATTGTATCTTCTTCATTAAAAAATAGTACTAAATATTCACTATCTTTCTTATCAAATGATTGTCCAGATAGTATTTCATCATATTGTAATGTTGTCTTATCATTGTTTTTTGTAATATAGTCAGCAACTGATTTTTTTAGAATTAAGTTAGTTAATAAATAAACTAGAGCAAATATAACTAAAACAACTAAAATACAAGTAACTATTTTTTTTGATTCACTACCATAGATGTTACTATTTAGTACTTCTTTTCTAGTTTGTACATTTTTTGCTTTTTTATTTGATGTTTTCTTACTTTTTGCCATTTCTATCACCAGTTTAATTATATCATATTTATAAAAAATTACAAACTTTATCAGAATTATTTTTTATTATATTTAAAATTATTATTTCATAGTTGGTAAAACATTAATTGATTTAGCTACTTCAACCAGTTCATCTTGATTCATTACATCACTTACTATGTAATAATCGATTCCATTTGAAGTCCAACTAATTGAGTTGTCTGTCATGGCACCTAAAGCGTCCATTAACATATAAGGTTCTCCATAGGTAGGAATTATTGTCATTTCATCTTCTATACTTGCGGTTTCTTCTACTAGTAGAAATGGTTTATCTCCATCAAAGGTCATGATAATTCTTTCTCCACCATCTTTATCTACCCTTTCTTCATTTGCTAGTTTAGTGTTAGTTGGTAATACTAAGGGATAGATTGTATCCTCTATGCTTGCTGTTTTTTCTTCTTTTGTTTCTACTTTTGCACTTTTCAATGCCTTATTAACACTAAAGTAACTCTTACCGAAAGTTGGAGATTTATCTATATCAGTTACTTTTAAAGTCATCATTGGTACTTGTTCATCATTATATACTTTTACTTCTTGCAAGTTTAGTTTTTTATCAAATTTCACTTTTTGTTTCACTAACTTTTTGTTGTTAGGATAATTTACCTTAGTAGTAAATACGTAACCATTTTTTGTTTCTTTGTATGTTTTATTGTTATCATTTTTGATATCATTTACAATTGATTTTAATAAATAAATTTGGGAATTACTATATGGCCAATCACTTTGAAATTTGAAACTTTTATTTAATGAAGGCGTAACAACATAGACACCATCATTATTTTTCAATATTATTTGTTCATAATTATTCGCAGTATTGGTCAAGCTTACTTTATATAAATCCGATTTTTTATAAGACACTTCTACTTTATAGTTATATACTTCTTCATTATTAACTATTTCTAGGTTCCCCTCAAGTTTATATGCATTTAATTTATCTATTTCTTTATTTAAGTCCTTTACCGCACTTCTTTCTGTATATTTTCCACAGCCAGTTAATAATATACTCGTAATTAGTAGTCCTAAAAGAAATATTTTTTTCATCTTTTCACCCCATATTTTAGTTTTCAATTTAATTATATGGAGATGTTTTATTTTTATTACAATGTTCCTTTGTTTTAATTACTTTTTATGAAATTTAATAATATAAAAAGACTATCTCTAGTCCTCTATCTTACTTATAAAATCTTTTAATTCTTGTGGTTTTAAACTTAATCCTCCCAGTAAGTAACCATCTATTAAATATGATGTTTTAAACTCTACTATATTTTCTTGGTTTAGACTTCCACCATATATTAACTTATTTTTTTGATATACTTTTTTTATTTCTTTTAATACATCTTCAACTTCATCTTTAGTTGGAGTTATACCTGTTCCTATAGCCCAAATTGGTTCATATGCAATGATTATGTCATTGTTATTTATGCCTGATAGACATTCGTTTAATTCGCTTAATAATACTGATTTTGTTTTTTTAGAATCCTTTTGTTCTTTTGTTTCTCCAATACATAATATTGGTGTAATTTCTTCCTCTAATAGCCTCTTGATCTTTTCATTTATGTCTTTATTTGTTTCTCTTTGATATTTTCGTCTTTCTGAATGTCCAACAAGACAATATTTTACATCTAAACTTTTTAATTGATGCGCGTATATTTCGCCAGTATATGCACCTTGATGATATGAACTTACATTTTGACTACCTAAATCAAAAGTTGGTAAATCTATACTATTTAAATATACTTGTGAGGGGCATATTACCAATTGATATGAACTTTCTATTTTTTTTAATTCATTTTGATATTCCATAAATTCTTTTTTATCTAAATTTGATTTATTGTTTAGTACTACTATCATTTTTTATCTCCTTTATTTTATCTATTGCTTTTGAAAATATTCCATATCTGTATTTATTTTTGTTCTTTATAGCAATATTATAAACAACAAGTACATTTTCTGCATATTGTGAAGATGATAAATGTTGGGCTTGTATTCTTCCTTGATTACCTATTTTTTCTCTTTCTTTTACTGATTTATTTAATTTTAAAATCAAGTCACAGTACTCTTTTTCATCTTTAAATATAAAACCATTAAGTTGATCTACAATTGTTCCTTGAAAAGCTTCATCATCTATACAGACTGCTGGTAGGTTGGCAGCCATTGCTTCTACTACTGTTAGTCCTTGAGTTTCTGAAGTTGAGGCTGTTGCGAAAATATCTGAGACATGATAATAATATGGAATATCTTCCCAAGCTACTTTACCTGTGAAAATAACATTATCTTCTATGCCAAGTTCATTAGCATAATTTTCTAATTTTTCTCTATCTGGTCCATCTCCAACAATCATTAATTTTATATTTGGTTTATTTCTAATTATTTTTTTGTGATTTTTAATTAGAAACTCAATATTTTTTTCCTGAGCTAGACGTCCAACAAATATAATGACTGTATCTTTTTTAGTAATGTTTAAACTTTTTTTTAAACTACTCTCAGCTTTTTTATCTATATTTTCTGAAAAAAATCTATCAACCTCTATTCCTGTTGGAATTATATGAATGTTCTTTTCTAATTTATATGAATCTTTTAAAAGCTTGTATGTTTTTGTGGTGGGTACTATCAACTCTTTAGCTGTTGTGTCACAGAAAAATTTAGTTAGATATTCTACTATTTTTTTACTAGATTTATCAAAGTAACCATGTGTAACATAGTGAGTATAATCTTTATACATTGTATGATATGTATGTACTAGAGGAATATTAAATTGTTTCGCAAATATTCTAGCAAAGATTCCTATACCTAGTTCTGTATGTGAATGTATTATATCTAGGTTCCAACTTTTAATTAGATTAATCATCGTTACTGGGTATATTCTACTAAGTCTATAGTCATATAATCCAATTGGTATGGCTGCGATTTTAAGAATATGTTCTTCCTCATTATAGTCAAATTTTATCGAACTATCATTTACAGTTACCAAATATACTGTATGTCCTTTTTTTTCTAGTGCAGTTTTTAACATTTGTACACTAGTAGATACTCCATTTATAAAAGGTGGATATGTATCTGTAAATAAGCCTATTCTCATTTATGTTTCTTCCTTTCATCCATATTAAATACTATCATTCCTAAAATCATTCCAAAATAGTAGGTTATAAATCTCCATATAACTAATGTTGCGCTGGTCTTTGTTTTTGAAAGAAAATTACCAAAGAATTTCATATAACCATACTCTATTCCACCACTTGCTCCTGGTATTGGAACGAATGCTCCCATTAGTAAAACATAGGCTGATGATGTTAGAGTGTCTAGAACATTAAGAGATGTAAAATCATGCATACTATAAGTAATAAATAGTGGTATTATGTATAAAAATCCTAATGATAGTAAGTTATATATGACACCTAGTATAAATAATTTTTTTCTTTTTCTTAAGACTTTTGCACATTCGTGGAACTCTTCTAGTTTTGTTTCCCATTTTTTTATAGTTTTCTCTTTATTTTTTACTATTTTTATTTTTTCTAAAAATATTATGAGTATATTCATGATACCTGTTGTAAATTTCTTAGATATTGATATTAATAATATTCCTACTGCTACTAAAGTGTTGATTATAAACCCAATTAATACTAATTCTCGAAGAACTGGAACTTTTGGAAATATATGAAATATAGCGTTATATAATACAGCTCCAAGGCCAAATATTACTAGTGCTATCTGATAAAAAATAAAATTTTGAAGAATTATCATTGTTGCTTTACTTCCACTAATCCCATGTTCCGTTAGCATGTATATTTCCATAGGTTGTCCACCTGTAGAGAATGGAGTTATTCCATTAAAGAATTGAACAATTACATTATGTTTGATTGCTTCTTTGATACTTATTTTATCTTTGTTATTAACTGTTAAATAGTTTACATAACCTTTTAAGCAAACTGATATTATAAATGAAATGAAAGCTAATAAGATATACTTGAGGTCTGCTTTTACGAGTGCATCTAATACATTTTGAAAATCATCTTTCAAAACAAAGTACATAACTACAACTGTAATTAATAATAAAAGTATTGTATTTTTTCTTATGTTTTCTATTAATTTCATTACTTTATTCTTCCTATCATGGATTCTTTTTCATCTTCCATTATGTAAGTTGTTTTTCCATCATAGTCTCCTAATGACTCAAATCCAATAGATTCTATTTCTTTTGATTCTTTATCTGAAAAGATTGTTACTGTTTTTGCGGAAAAGGTAGTAAATGCTACTTCTGTTGCTTTTTTTAAGAATGTTTTTCTTTGATTTGCCACTTCTAATTCTATTAATCCTGTATCTTTTGTTCCATTGAAGAAGCATATGTTACTGATTGCTCCACCTTTTTCTTCTATTAGACATTCATTTATAATATTTGAATCTGTTTTTTCTTTTTTTATAAAATTTTCAAATTCCGGTATTTCTATCTTCTTTATTTTTATGTATTGTTCTATATTTTCTAGTTCTTTTTTATCTTTATGATCAACTATTTTAGTACTCACAGTATTCACCCACTTTAATTTTCTAATCCTGGTAATTTCTTTCCTTCTAGGTATTCTAGAGTAGCTCCGCCACCGGTTGATACGTGGTAGATTTTGTCTTTTAACTTATTGCTTGTTGCAGCCGCAACTATATCTCCACCACCTAATATTGTTTTTATATTGTTATCAACTAAAAATTGCATTATTTCATCAGTTGCTTCTTTATATTTAGAAAATTCATAAACACCTAGTGGTCCATTCCATAAAACTTCTTTAGCATCTTTTAGATAATTTTTGAATAATTCGATTGTATTTGGTCCAAGATCTAAGCCCATTTCTTCATCTTCTATTTCTGTTATATCTTTGATATGCATTTCTGTATCATTACTGTATTCTGTTGTTGTTTTTACATCTACAGGTAGAACTATCTTATTTGGATATTTTTCTACCATTTTCTGACAGAAGTCTAAATTATCATAATCTACAATTGAGGTTCCAATATTAAACCCTTCGCTTTGAAGGAATGTAAAAGCCATTCCTCCTCCTATTAGGATTTTGTCTGCTTTTTTCACCAAATTTTTGATAACTCCAATCTTATCTTGAACTTTTGATCCTCCTAAAATTACAATAAATGGTCTTTCAGGATTATTTAGCGAAGATAATGTAGTTATTTCTTTTTCTATTAAAAAACCTACTGCATGTGGTAAGTGTTTAGCAATACCACAATTTGAAGCGTGCTTTCTATGTGCTGTTCCAAAAGCATCATTTATAAATACTTCTCCTAAACTAGCCCAATACTTTCCTAGTTCTTCGTCATTAGAACTTTCCTTTTTGCCATCTAAATCTTCGTATCTTGTATTTTGAACTAATAATACTTGGCCTGGTTTTAAGTTAGATGCAGCTTTTTCTAATTCTTCTCCCCTTGTTTCATTAATAAAAGTAACGTCTTTCTTTAGAAGTTTTGATAGACGTTTAGCAACAGGCTTAAGATCATTCTTTTTCAAGTCTGCTTCTTCTTTAATTCTACCTAAGTGAGAAAATAAAATAATACTGCAGTTTTCTTTCAAACAATATTCTATTGTTTCTAAACTCTTTTTAATTCTAGTATCATCGGTAATTTTTCCATTTACTATTGGAACATTAAAATCGCATCTGATTAGTACTTTTTTGTTTTTTATATCTATATCTTTTAGTGTTTTCATTTTTTCCTCCTTATGATGTTAATAGATCTTTATCTATTAGTTTTAATGTATTTAAGAATTGTTCATAATCTGTTGAGCAATCATTCTCATCTTTTTTTATTTCATATTCTACTTCATATATTTTATCTTTATATAGAATTGCGTATGTGTAAGTTGTTTCATAATCATCTTCTACAGTGATTAATTTCCAATCTCTATTATTTATTGTTACTGTTTGAATATCACTTACTTTATCATCAATTGATATATATATTGTTTTTTTCAAATATTCTTCTTCTGTTTTATATGAATATGTTCCATGACTTGAGACTGAAAAACGACAATATTTATCATCTGTATCTGTTTTATAACTCTTTGATGTTTCTGATGAATATTTACTAAGTTCATATTCTTCTGGAGTTTCATATGATAATTCATCAACTTGGAAATTGTCTTTTATTAAATGATTTGTATCTGTCTTAAAGAGTTCACTAAATCCTTTAACTGAAAATATTGTTAGTATTACTCCAAATATAATTATAAAAACAAATATTATTATTACTACCGTAACGGGTGAATTTCCACCTTTCTTTTTACAAATTCTTAGTAATTCTTCTTGAGTTTTGTCTGAATTCTTAATTTTTATTTTTTCTATCTTTCTTTTGGTATGTTTCATGTATATTTTATTGAATAATATACCTATTAAAATTGATATTCCAAGAATTAATATTAGTACATATTTTTCTATAAATATATTTATTAAGATTATTACTGTAAAGTATAGTAGGGCATATAGCCACATTTTTCTATATAATAGATAGTACGCTCCAAAGAAAAAGGCTGGAAACGAAAATTTTCCACTTTTTATTTTATCATAGTTTGGTCCTATAAAACCCTTTTCTAGTGTTTCATCTGTTATTTTTTCTGGCTGGGGAATGTCATATTTTTCATTAATTTTATTTTCTAATGGCTCTCCGCAATATTTACAGAACTTCTCACCATCTTCATATTTGCTTCCACATCTTGGGCAATACATAATATACCTCCTACTCCATACTATCATTTTATCATATTTTTTTTATTTTATAAAAAAAAGTAGTATTAAAACTACTTTTGCATTAGGTATTTGGCAGTTCTTACCATTTGTGATGTATAACCATTTTCATTATCATACCATGCTACTACTTGTACTTGATATGTATCATCATCTATTTTTGATACTAGTGTTTGAGTTGCATCAAAGATTGATCCATATCTTGTTCCTACTATATCTGTAGATACTAATAGTTCTTCTGTATACCCGAATGATTCATTAGATGCATTTTTCATTGCTTCATTAATTTTTTCTACTGTTATGTCATGTCCTTTTACAACTGCTACTAGGATAGTTGTTGAACCTGTTATAACTGGTACTCTTTGAGCAGAACCGATTAATTTTCCATTTAATTCTGGAATAACTAGTCCAATTGCTTTAGCGGCGCCAGTTGAGTTTGGAACGATGTTTGCTGCTCCGGCACGTGCTCTTCTTAAATCTCCTTTACGATGTGGACCATCTAAGATCATTTGATCTCCTGTATAAGCATGTACTGTTGTCATTATTCCACTTTGGATTGGAGCTAATTTGTTTAGGGCATTTGCCATTGGAGCAAGACAGTTTGTTGTACAGCTTGCGGCACTTATTACTTTATCATCGCTTGTTAAGATATTTTCATTTACTCCATATACGATTGTTTTTAAATCATTTCCTGCTGGTGCAGAAATTATAACTTTTTTAGCACCTGCTTCTATATGAGCACTTGCTTTTTCTTTTGATGTAAAGAAACCTGTACTTTCTATTACTACATCTACATCTAATTCTTTCCAAGGTAGATTTTTTGGATCTGCTTCCTTGTATATTCTTATTTCTTTGCCATCTACTACAATTGATGATTCTTTTGCTTCTACGGTATGACCTTCATAACGTTTTTGAGCTGTATCATATTTTAATAGATGTGCAAGCATATCTGGACTAGTTAAGTCGTTTATTGCGACTACCTCATAACCTTCTAATTCAAACATTTGACGAAATGCTAATCTACCAATTCTACCAAAACCATTGATTGCTACTTTTACCATAATATCTCTCCTTTACATTATAATTTTGTACTATTTAGCTTTTTTTATTCTTATTAAGCTTACATTTTTAGTATATCACGTCTCATTCTTTTTTTCCAATCTTCTACTAAATATTTCGTAATTGATTGTAAAGAAAAAGATGTATTATAACATCTTAAACATTAAAGCAACTATTTCCTATGAATTCTCTTAAAATTGAATCTTGTGGTACAGCATCAGATGGTATTGGTAAGAATAATCTTAAGAAATCTATTAGTCTTTTTGCTTCCTCATATTGTGGTGATTGATCATCAACTGAATATAGTAGTGGTTCTACATATGTTTTTAAGATTCCTATTTCATAAATTAAGCCTGTATTAAATGTAAAGTCTGCATCGTCTTGATATGGGAATACATATTTTTCTTCTCCACTTCTTACTTTTGCCCAACTTTCTAGTGTTTTTGTGACATCATATCCTCTTGTACGATTGTCTCTAATAATTCTTCTTAATAATCTGTTATCGCTTGTAGAAATACGATTGTGATTATCTATATTTAACTCTGTTAGAGCTGATAAGTAAATTTTGAATTTATTCTCTCTTGGAATATTAGTTAGAATATTTGAATCTAGTCCATGTATTCCTTCGATAACTAATATTTCATTTTTATCCATTTTAGCTTTTTCTTTATATTCCTTTACTCCTAAAATAAAGTTGAATGTTGGTAGTATAACTTCTTCTCCATTTAGAAGCTGTTCTATTTGTTTATCGAAAAGTTTTAAATCAACCGCTTCTAAACATTCAAAGTCTGGTTTGCCATCTTCTCCAAGCGGTGTTTGTGCACTATCTACAAAATAGTCGTCCATTGAAATAGTTCTGATCTTTAAACCAAAACTTTTTAAATACATTGATAATTTTCTTGAAGTTGTTGTTTTTCCACTTGAAGATGGTCCTGCCATTAAAACCATTTTTATTTTTTTATTTTCACTAATCTTTCTAGCCACTTCCAATAGTTTGTTACTTTGTAATGTTTCGTCCATTCTAATTAAATCATTGATTGAACCACTTGAAATCATTTTGTTCAAATCAACTGAATTTTCTATTTGTATTGTTTTTGCCCAAGCACGATATTCATTAAAGACATCATACATATGAGGATGATGTTCATATTCTTTAATTTTATCCTTTATATAAGCTGTTGGAAATCTTAAAACAAGTCCTTTTTTATTTATATATGTTAAATCAAAATCTTTTAATTTTCCTGTTGATGTTGGCATCATATTATAAAAGTAATTATATGAATTACCCATTCTATACAAAGTAACATAAGTATTTGTGTTATATTTCATGACTCCTGCTTTTGGATAGTCCTTAATACTTTCAAAATATCTTTGAGCTTCAAAACGATCGATTGTTAATTTTGTAATGCTTAGATTACTATCAATTATCTTTTGCATCTCACTTTTAATTTGATTTAATTTAGCTTCAGTAAGTTCAAAATTTGGTTCAAGATAAATTCCTTTATCTAGTGAATGTTCAACATATATATTAGCATTCGGTCCATATAAAGAGCGAATTGCATATACCATAACGAAAGTAAGACCCGCTATATGAGCTCTATTTCCTTCTCTAGATGTTAAATCTAGAAATTCTATTTCACAGGACTTGTTTAATGGTACACTTAGTTCTTTTATTGCATTACCTATTTTTGCTAAAACTATAGGATACTTGCATGTATCTTGAAAGTTTTTAGCTATTTCTTCTAGTACTATTCCTTTTGGAAATTGATACTTTTTTTTATTTATCAACACTTCTATATTTTCATTCATGTTATCACCCTTTTTCTATTCTATTTAATATTATAGCATATTTTGACGATTTAGAATATGTATATTCATAACTTTTAGAAACTATAATAAAAATGGGTGATAAAATGGGTTTGATTCCAATGATTGTAGAAAAAGAAATTAACGGAGAAAGAAGTTATGATATTTTTTCAAGATTATTAAAAGAAAGAATTATTTTGCTTTCTGGGGAAATTGATGATAATGTTGCGAATACTATTGTGGCTGAATTATTATATTTGGATTCACTAGGTCATGATGATATTTCTTTATATATTAATTCCCCTGGTGGCTCTATAACCGCTGGTATGGCTATTTTTGATACAATGAATTTTATAAAAAGTGATGTTTCAACAATTTGTATCGGAATGGCAGCATCTATGGGAGCATTTTTACTAGCATGTGGAACTCAGGGCAAAAGATTTGCTTTACCTAATTCTGAAGTGATGATCCATCAACCTCTTGGAGGTGCGCAAGGTCAAGCAACAGAAATAAAAATCGCAGCAGAGAGAATTCTCAAATCTCGTGAAAAACTTAATTCTATTTTAGCTGATAGATGTAAAAAGGATATAAAAATTATAGAAGTTGATACTGAAAGGGATAATTTTATGGATGCGGAAGAAGCTTTAGAATATGGTTTAGTTGATAAAATAATTGTGAAAAAAGAGTAATATATTCAAGTATAAATTAGATCAAATAAAAACCAAGCAAGATTTTGTTTGGCTTTTTTGTTTTTATGGTTGATTATTGTATTTTCTCTAACTTTTCTTTAGATAAACCTGTAAGTTCAGATATTAAATCCATATCCATTCCTTTAGTAATCATCGATTTAGCTATTTCTAAGGCTTTTTTTGTAGAACCTTGTTCTATGCCTTGTTCTATACCTTGTTCTAGACCTTCTTTTCTTCCACTTTCTATTGCCTCTCGTCTTAATGAGTTTTCTATTTTTCTGTTATCTTCTTCTTCACTCATAAACTCTCTAAATTCTGGATCTTTATTTACTTCTTCTAGTGTTTCCATATACTTATACACACTCCTATCTTGAGATAGTTTTTCTAAATTTCTTAATTCCTTTTGATTTAAATCTAACATTATTAAGTACTTATATTTTTCTATCTCTCTTTTAGAATTAGAATACCATATATCCTTTATTTTATCCATATTTATGTCATAAATTATTAAATTTTTGATATACTCATTTCCTTTTTCATCTCTTACTTTATAAATTCTTACTAATTCTTCTATTTTTATTGAGTAACTTAGATTTATCTGGATTACTAGGGTATCTTCTGTATACTCTTCACCTCTTTTTACTTCATGGGAATAGGTATCAAAGACAAATGAAGCATTTCTTGAGTGAAGATAATTTGGATCTTCTGCATTTACTTCTACTTGAATCTTGCCAATATTTGTTTCCAAAAATAGGTCAAAGTGTTTCCTTCTTACATAAATATTATCAACATTTCTTTCTAAATTCAAAAATCTTATTTTCTCTACTTTTACATCTAGAATTGATTCTAATAATTTAGTCAAAATATCCTTACTATCATCTCTCATAAATACTTCCTTAAAGGCACGATCGTTTTTACAGGTATAAAATTTTGTTTCAGACATTTTACCACCTCTTTCTTTTGTTGAAACAAAAAGAAGGAATTATTTTTTCCTTCTATAATATTATTGGCCTTTAATTTTATTTTTCCTTTTTTAATCTTGTTGCTAGCTCATTTATCTTTCGAAAGCGATGGTTTAGTCCTGATTTTGTTATTTTATTATTTGTTTCTAATGTTATTATTTCTGATAGTTCTTTTAGAGATGCTTCTGGATATTTTTTTCTATATTCTAGGGCTTCTTTTGTTTTATCATCTAAAAGTTCAATTGCGACATTCTCCTCTAATATTTCAATGTTTTTTAATTGAGCTTGAGCAGATGAGACAATCTTATCTGTATTTGCTTGTTCACAATTATTTAATCTGTTGGTATGATTCTTTTTATCGTGATAGATTCTTACATCTTCAAAATATAATACTGCTTTTACAGCTCCTATTATTTTTAGAAAATCACTGATTCTTTCTGCTTCTTTTATATATATCATGTAGCCTTTATCTCTATTTAAGATTTTGGCATTTAGATCAAAGATATTTAGTAGTTTTTGAATGAAAATTGCTTCTGTTGGTTTATCTATTAATAATTCCATATGATATCTTGATGTTTTTGGATCGTTTATACTTCCTTGGGATAAGAATACTCCTCTTAAATAGGCTCTTATTTCTTCATTAGCTCCAACTATATATTCTGGTGGATTTTCTAGATACTCTTGATCTTTATAAAACCCTATATCTTCTAAAATAAAATCTAATTTTTCATGTACTTTTATTAAAAATAGATCATTTTTACTGAAGTTCATACTATTTTTTATTTCTACTTCTACATCTATTTCATATATGGATTCTAGCTCCTCTACTAATTTATCTTTTATAAGTGGATTTTCTGTTGTTAAATATAATGTTTTATCATCTACTAATCCGTTATTTCTAATAAATCCTGATAAAAATGCAATTTTTTCTGATGCTTCTTCCCTTAATGTAATTATCTCATTTTTTATTTTTGTTGTGTATGACATATTATACTCTCATCAAATAGGAGAAAATCAATGAACTTAGTTTCATACTGTTATGTCTTAGTGTATTATTTTCTACTATGATTAAGTTATCTTCTATTAATTCCGCTCCTAGTTTTTCTATCTTATTATGATCTATTTGCACAGGATCCTTTTGCTCTTCTGTTTCGTATTTTTTAACTATTTCTTTTTTTAATTTTGTATTAGAAGCAATAACAATATCTATTTTTCTATTTTTTAAATATTTATTAAGTAATTCAATATGATCACCTACTGTGTAGTTATCTGTTTCTCCTGGTTGAGTTACAGCATTACATAAATACATTATTGGGGCTTTGGTTTTATTTAGAGCTTTTGTTATTTGCTTGCAAATAATGTTTGGTAGAATACTAGTATAAAGACTTCCCATACTGAATATTATTAAATCTGCGCTTTCTACTTGCTTTATTACTTCTTTTGATACATTTGGTTCATGTTTATAATATATTTTTTCGAATTTAGTATGAGCTTTTGTTATTTGTTCTTCACCTTCGATTATATTACCATTTTCTTCTTTTCCCATTAATACTAAATTATCTTCTGATATGGGTAGAACTTTGTGCTTTACATCAAGAAGTTTTGATAAGCATTTAATTGATTCTGTGAGAGATCCTGTTAAATCTAGCATCGATGTTAGAATAAGATTACCAACGGCATGTCCATCTAAGTCACTTGAGGTATGAAAGCGATATTCCATCATTTTTTTAATTGGTTCATCTATTCCAGATAAACTTGTAATCACTTTTCTAATATCTCCAACAGCTGGAGTATTGAATTCTTTTCTTAATTTACCAGTTGAGCTACCATTGTCTGATACTGTAATAACAGCAGTAATGTCAATTGGAAATTCTTTTAATCCTTTTAGTAGATAAGACATTCCGGTTCCTCCACCAAAAACTACTACTTTTTTATGCATTTTTATCACCTCAGTATATTATATATTAAAAATAAAAAAACGACAAGATTTTATACTCTTGTTACGTTTTCTTCTTTAATAAATAGAGGTCTTGGCTCATCATCTTTTTTTGGTTCTTCTTTGTACAGTTGTTCAAAAGTTGATACCTTTTTTATCTTTTTATAATAGATAAATAGAATGATTCCTATAATTATCATTATAACTGATACTAATTGAGCTATTTTTATATTTCCAAGCATTAAGCTGTCTGTTCTTTTACCTTCTATTATAAATCTTGCGGTTGAATACCAAATTAAATAAAATCCTGTTAGTTGTCCTTTTTTTAGATATGGATATCTTCTAATGATTAGGAGTGCTAGGAAACCAAATACATTCCAAATTGATTCATAGAAGAATGTTGGTTCTCTATACTCTCCCATAATATACATACCATTTATAACAAAGTCTGGAACTCCAGTTGCTTTTAGTTTGGCGACTGTTGTTGCTATACCATATGCCTCTTGATTGAAGAAGTTTCCCCAACGTCCTATTGCTTGAGCAATGATTAAACCGACTACAATTATGTCTAGCATTTTAAGAGTTTCTACTTTGTGTTTTTTACAGTAGAAAATTAAAAATAAGAGTCCTGCGATTATACCTCCATGAATTGCTAAACCACCATTCCATATTTCTAATATTTCTACTGGATTTGATAAATAATAATCTAGGTTAAATAATACATAATAAATTCTTGCACCTATAACGCCTATGATTACTGTGTTAAAGATAAGATTTATGACAAATTCTGAATCTATTTTTCTTTTTTTTGATTCAAGATAGATGATACTACTTCCTACTAGTATTCCTAAAAATATAAAGATAGAATACCAATATATTTGTATAATACCTAAGTCTAATGCTACTTTATTCATTTTTCTTTACCCTCTTTATTATTGGTTTTATCATTAGGTTTTCTACTATAACGTTCATTACAGATAGAAGAATTGATAGAATGAGTGCAATCCAGATGTTATTTAGTTCAAAGTATGGTCCTAAGATCCAGTCTACTAATTTTAGTATAAATAAATTGATAAATGGATAGAATAAACCAAGTGTTAAGCCAGTAATTGGAATTGTTAATGTTACAAGTGCTGGTTTAATTGTCTTATTTAAGATACTAATAATTAGTACTATTATTGCAGAGTAGATATAACTGTGTCTTGTGTCTATATAAACACTTTTGAAGAAACTTGTTATTACGATGAAGACTATAATGTCACCAATTAAGTATAGGAGCCATTCTATAAAATGATTTAGTCTCATTTTATTTTTTTCTTTTATAACAAGTTGCATTATATCACCTCTACAAAATTTTATTCAGGAACTGTCCTGTGTATGATTTAGAAACTTTGCTTACTTCTTCTGGAGTTCCGGTTGCGACAATTTCGCCTCCACCTTCCCCTCCTTCAGGACCTAAGTCTATGATGTAATCCGCCACTTTAATAACATCTAGGTTATGTTCTATTACGATTACTGTATCACCATTATCTACTATTTTTTGTAAAATTGCAAGTAAACGTTTAATGTCATCGGTATGAAGTCCTGTTGTTGGTTCGTCTAGGACGAATAAAGTTCTTCCTGTTGCTTTTTTCTGTAATTCTTTAGCTAATTTTACTCTTTCTGCTTCTCCTCCTGATAAAGTTGGAGCACTTTGACCTAATTTTATATATCCTAATCCTACATCTTCTAACACTTGTAATTTATTTTTTATTTTTGGAACGTTTTCAAAGAATTTTAGGGCTTCTGATACTCTCATATCTAATACTTCAGCAATATTTTTACCCTTATATTTTATATTTAGAGTCTCTCTATTATAACGAGTTCCGTGGCATACTTCACAGTCTACATATACATCTGGTAGGAAGTGCATTTCTATTTTCTTTACTCCATCTCCACGGCAGGCTTCACATCTTCCACCTTTAACATTAAATGAGAA
Source organism: uncultured Mycoplasmatota bacterium (assembly GCA_900547465.1). GTDB lineage: Bacteria > Bacillota_I > Bacilli_A > RF39 > UBA660 > UMGS995. The sequence continues at coordinate 30,580 of URHJ01000015.1, forward strand.
TCTATTTTTTTCATAGCCATACATTTTTGCTTCTTTTGTTGTTGTGAAAAGAGTTCTGATATCATCAAATACGCCTGTATATGTAGCAGGATTACTTCGTGGCGTTCTTCCTATTGGAGATTGTGAAATATCAACTAACTTATCAATATGTTCCATTCCTTTTATTTTTTTATGTTTACCTGGAATTACTTTGGATTTATATAAATATTTACTAATAGATTTACAAAGAATTTCATTTATAAGAGTTGATTTACCACTTCCTGATACTCCAGTTATACATGTGAATGTTCCTAGTGGTATTTTTACATCTATATCTTTTAAATTATGTTCTGTTGCGCCTTGGATTGTTAGGAGTTTTCTATTTCCTTTTCTTCTTGTTTTTGGAACTTCTATTTTTAGTTTTCCGCTTAAGTATTTACCAGTAATACTATTGTCATTATTCATTACTTCTTCTGGAGTTCCTTGAGCCATTACTTGTCCGCCTTGATCTCCTGCTCCTGGACCTATATCTACTATCATGTCACTCGCAAGCATTGTATCTGTATCATGTTCTACAACTATTAAAGTATTTCCCAAGTCTCTCATTTCTAAAAGTGAATTTATAAGCATTTCATTGTCTCTTTGATGAAGTCCGATACTTGGTTCATCTAAAACATAAAGTACTCCTGTTAGTTTTGAACCTATTTGTGTTGCTAGTCTAATTCTTTGTGCTTCTCCTCCTGATAGGGTTGCGGCACTTCTTGATAGAGTCAAATACTCTAATCCAACATTTTTCAAAAAGTTTAGTCTTGATCTTATTTCTTTTATGATTAAATCTGCTATTTTAACTTTTTCTTCTGATAACTTTAGATCTTTAAAGAATTCTACTAAATCTTTTATACTCATTTGAGTCACTTCATAAATATTCTTTTTATTTATTTTAACTGCAAGTACAGAGTCTTGTAATCTAGCACCATGACATGTTTCACAGGTATGTTCAATCATATAGTGTTCTAACCATTCTCTAATCCATGAACTACTAGTTTCCATATAACGACGTTCTAAGTTATTGATTATTCCTTCATAGAAGTCTCTATTATTCATTATATTTCCACCTTTAGTTTTATAATTAAAATGAATAATATCTGGTGAACCATATAAAACTATATCTCTTTCTTTTTTAGTTAGTTTTTTAAATGGTTTATCCATATCAATTTTGTAGTGCTTACAAACGCATTCTAATTTCTTATAATAAATTCCTTCTTGATCATCACTTAGTGTTTTTATGCAACCTTCATTAATGCTTAAATCTTTGTCTGGAATAACTAGGTTTTCATCTATACTTAGTTTGATTCCTAGTCCTTTGCAATCTGGACATGCTCCAAATGGAGCATTGAAACTAAACAATCTTGGTTCAATTTCTGGTAGTGAGAATTCACAATATGGACAAGCGAAATTCTCTGAAAATACTATTTCTTTTTTATTTTCTCCAAGTATTTCAACCACTACTTTTCCTTCTGATAATTTTGTTGCGGTCTCTACTGCTTCAGATATTCTTGATCTTGAATCTTCTTTAAGAACTATTCTATCAATAATCACATCTATATCATCTTGTTTGTTTTTTTCTAGAACTATATCTTCATCTAAATCATGATTTTCTCCGTTTACTCTTACTCTGACATATCCTTCTTTTCTCAGTTTTTCAAATAAGTCTTTGTGAGTTCCTTTTTCATGATGGACTACTGGAGAATAAATTATTAGACGTGTTCCTATATCATACTCTAAGATTTTATTAGTTATTTCTTCTACACTTTGAGATGTGATTGGAATATGGTGGTTTGGACAGTAAGCTGTACCTGCTCTTGAAAATAAAAGTCTTAAGTAATCATATATTTCTGTTACTGTCCCTACTGTTGAACGAGGGTTTTTACTTGTGGTTTTTTGATCTATACTGATAGCTGGTGACAACCCTTCTATAGAGTCGACATCTGGTTTTTCACTTCCACCTAAAAATTGTCTAGCATAAGACGATAGACTTTCCACATAACGTCTTTGACCTTCTGCATAGATTGTGTCAAAGGCAAGAGATGATTTGCCACTTCCTGAAAGACCTGTCATTACTATTAATTTATTTTTTGGGAGTTCTATGTTTATATTTTTTAAGTTATTTTCTCTGGCTCCTTTAATTATAATTTTATTATCCATACTTCATCACCTGCCACATATTATACCACAAAAAAAGTGGATAATCTATTACAGTATTTACCACTTCTTGCTTTTTTCCACTATATCTGTGGAAACTTTTATGATTAATTTCAATCTTTCCACTATTACTTGTGGATTTTTATAATAATTTTAATAAAATATCTTTTATTATTTTCTTATCATCAA
>URHJ01000016.1 GCA_900547465.1 uncultured Mycoplasmatota bacterium
CCTTCGAGATTCCCTTTTCTTTTACTAAATCATTGATCGCATTGATGAATTCCTTATTCATATTTTTTTCCTCCCACTTTAGAAAATAACTGCCAGCTTTGCTTTTGCGATTTCAGCAAGCTGCAGATGCCATTCTTTTCCGTCGTGATCCTGCACAGTAATGGAATCACCTTCCATTGTCTGCAAGACCCCTTGTATATTTTTAGTGCCGTCCTTGCCCTTATAGAGCCGGATCTCCACCTCACTGCCCAGATATCTCTGGTAATGTTCCGGTTTGACCAGTTCCCGATCCATGCCCGGCGAAGAAACTTCCAGATAGTAGTTCTGCTCCACAGGATCCGCTTCATCCAGCTTCTCGCTCAGGAATCTGCTCACCTTCTCGCAGTCCTCTGTCCCGATATAGCCTTCGCCTTCCGGTTTATCGATGTAGATCCGAAGGAACCAGTCCTTGCCTTCCTTCACAAATTCGGAATGATACAACTCCAGTCCCTCTTCCTGCAAAAATCCAGAAAGCAGCTCCTCAGCCAGCACTGTTATTTTTTTCTTTGCCATAAAAACGTCTCCTTACAATAAAAATTATAACACTTATTGAAGTTATTTAAAAGAAAAAGTATCCTGCTTTACATCAATTTGAATAAGTAAAATAAAAATATAAAATTATTTTTATGTAAAATTATGTATATTTTACATATTTTTGATTTTTTTTAATAAGGAGTATGATAATCTATAATTAGGAAGTGAGGTAAATATATGGGTAAAGCTATAGAAGTGATTTTATCATCAAAAGTAGTTGGATCAATAATAATTGTTTTAATTAGTATCGTTGTATTTTTAATTATTAAGGAAAGTACTTTAAAGTATATAGCAAAAAAAGAAGAAGAGCTGATTTAAGACAAAAGAAAAGATTAACGATCCTTAATCTATGCATTAGTATAGTAAAATATGTAATTTTTATAACTGATATTGTAATCATTTTAGGAATATTTGATATTAAAGTAACTGCTTTCCTAGCTGGATTAGGAATATTTGGTATAGTTATAGGACTTGCTTTACAAGATTTGTTAAAAGACTTTATTGCTGGTTTGTTTATTATTTTAGACACTCAATATAGTGTGGGTGATTTTGTTTGTATTGATGATTTTAAAGGTGAGGTTATTGCTGTCGGATTAAAAACAACAAAGGTTAGAGATTATGGTGGAGATATTAGAATGTTTTCTAATAGAACAATTACAGACATTGTAAATTATTCACAAAGTAATTCAAAGGCTGTAGTAATGTTTACATTTAGCAGTGATGAAAACCTGTTAAAGTTAGAAGATGCTATGAAAGAATTAATAAAAAGATTAGATGGAAAATTACCTGATGCAATTAGCAAAGTACAATATAAAGGAGTTGAGGAATATAAAGACTCCAAATTAGTTTTAAAACTTACTTGTGATGTTAAGCCACTAAAACAATATAAAACAGAAAATATAATATTACGTGAAGCAAAAATATTATTTGATGAAAGAGATATTAAAATAAAGTAAAAAATCCTTGTTTGGGATTTTTTATTTTTCACTTAAATAATTTTTAATTAATTCTGCAGTTTTCTCTACACCTAGTATATCTACATTAATAGCTAGATCATAATTATTATAATTATACCAGTCTCTATTAGTGTAATATTTATAATGTTTAGCTCTTTGTTTATTGATTTTATTTATTTCTTTTAACGCATCTTTCTTTGATAAATTATAATATTTAACTGCTCTTTCTACTTTGTGTTTTTCATCACTATATAAGAATATTTTAGTAACTTCTTTATTATCTTTTAAAATATAATCAGCACATCTACCTACAATAACGCAGGATTTTTCTCGTGCTAGCTTTTTAATTACTTTTTCTTCCGCTATAAATATTCTATCATCATTATTATTTTCAAATTTAGCACTTACTAATTTTTGTTCACTCTCTTCAATATATTCTTCTGCAAGACCTGATGATGAACTTGCTAGAGCTATAAGTTCTTTATCATAGAAATCAATACCTAGCTTTTGGGCAAGTAGTCTTCCTACATATCTTCCTCCACTACCATATTCACGTGATATAGTAACAACTATTTTTTTACCTTTATAATTATTCTTGATAGAATCAACTTCTATTTCTTCATTATTATTTATTACTGATAACTTCTTGTATTCTGATAAAAATATTATTCCAGCAATTACAAATGTTATACCATCAGCAATAGGTCCTGCTTGTAAAACTCCATATATTCCCTTCTTAAATGCAATACAAAGAATACAAGCTAATGGAATAAATAGTATTATTTGTCTAATAAATGAAACCATAGTAGCTTTTTTTACATTGCCTAGGGATTGAACAACTATTGAGGTAGTCATTTCTAAGAAGTTTAAGCCCATAAGTAAAAGGAAAGAATGACATATAACTACAGCAAATTCTATAAATAATTTATAGCTTGAATCACTGCTTGATATAAAGATACTAACTATTTCTTTAGGGAATAAGAAGAAAATTATATTAAACACTAAACCAACTATAAAGTTAATTAGTAATACTTTTCTTAAAGTTTCTTTTACTCTTTCATAATTTCTAGCTCCATAATTAAATCCTATTATTGGTTGAGCTCCTATAGAAATACCAAGGATAGTTGATATGTATAGACTATTAATTTTTGATATAACACCATAAACAGATAATGGGATATCTGCTCCATATTTTGTATTTGCTCCATATTTAGTCATCATATTATTCATAAAAATAAATAGGGCTAAAACTGTTGATTGAGTAATAAACGAAGATAGTCCTAGACCTAGACTCCTGATAATTCCTTTATCTATTTTAAATGAGTCTTTATTTAATTTTACTGATTTAACTTTACGTAGGTAAACTACTGCCATTATAAATGAAATTATTTGACCTATAATTGTTGCGATTGCTCCTCCTTTGACTCCTAAATTAAAGCCAAAGATGAAGATTGGATCTAATATAATGTTTATAATAGCACCTACCACTAGTAAAACCATCGAATATTTTGGTGAACCATCTGCTCTAATTAATTGAGAAAGTGCGGAATAAATAATCATAAAAGGTGCACCTATAATTATGATTCTTCCATAATCAATAGCATACTGATATACATTTTTAGTACACCCAAACAAATAGACTAGTTGTGGTAATAAAATGTATGCAATTAAGCTTAATATGATTGATATTATAAAGGATATTGTAACAGCTTCACCTACTATTTTTCCTCCTTCTTCTTTTTTACCTTCTCCTAGTTTTAAAGAAAGATTTGCTGCTGCACCATTACCTATTAGTCCAGCGACTGCATTAAAGATAATAACTAATGGAAATATAACGTTGGTTGCTGCATTTCCTAGTGTTCCTACTCCCTTTCCTATAAATATTTGATCTACAATATTATAAACTGAGTTGATTAACATACTGATTACGCAAGGTATCGAAAAGGTTAATAATAGTTTATTAATATTTTCTTTTCCTAAATCCATTTTTTTCATAAAATACCTCCATTCAATGTAACTATTTAAAGCGACATATATCAATATAGCACATTTTTAAATTTTTCGTAAGATTTTTTTTCAAAAAAAAACTTGCTTTTATAGCAAAGTTAATCTTAATAATTTCTTTCTTTTAGGAATGGTGGTAAATCAAAATCTCCATCATCACTACTGTCATCATTTGAACTTACTGGAACTGTTTCAGGTTCTGATTTAAAGATAATTGGATCTGGTTCTACTCTAGTACGTCTTGTTGGTTGTTGTTGAACATTATTATATACTGGTTGATCCATACTATCTAGAATTTCAGTTTTATTTTTATCAAATCCTGTTGCGATTACAGTAACAATTACTTCATCAGATAAGTTTTCATTAATAACAGAACCAAAGATTGTATTTATATCTGTATTAGCTGCTGCTCTTACAACTTCAGCTGCTTGCTCTGCCTCAAACAATGTTAAGTTAACACCACCTGTAATATTAATAATGGCATCTGTTGCTCCATCGATTGAAGTTTCAAGAAGTGGCGAAGATACAGCTTGTTTAGCAGCTTCTATTGCTCTATCTTCTCCCATACCAATACCAATACCAATTATTGCATGTCCTGATTTTTCCATTACTGCTTTAACATCAGCAAAATCAAGGTTAACTAATCCTACTACAGCAATTAAGTCTGAAATAGATTGAACACCACGACGTAAGACGTTATCAACTTCTTTGAATGCTTCAAGCATTGGAGTTGTTTTATCAATTATTTCTCTTAATCTATCATTTGGAATTACAATTAAAGTATCTACATGTTTTTTTAATTCTGCGATTCCTTCCAATGCATTTTGCATTCTTTTCTTTCCTTCAAAAGAGAATGGCTTTGTAACGATACCTACAGTTAAAGCACCTAAAGCTTGGGCTATTTCTGCTACAATTGGAGCAGCTCCTGTTCCTGTTCCTCCACCCATTCCACAGGTAACGAAAACCATATCAGCACCTGTTAAGGCATCTTCTATTTCTTTTTTTGATTCTACTGCGGCTTCTTTACCTATCTCAGGTCTAGCCCCAGCCCCCAAACCATCTGTAAGTGATGCTCCTATTTGAATCTTTACATCTGCTTTTGAACTGTTTAATACTTGCAAATCTGTATTAGCAGCAATAAATTCTACTCCTTTTACACCAGATTCAACCATTCTATTGATAGCATTACCGCCACCGCCACCAAGACCGATGACCTTTATTTTTGCTAACTGATCCATTTCTAATCCGCCTATCATACCTTATCCTCCTAATTTTCAAAAAAACGTCCAAATACTTTATTCACAATATTATCGTTTGTTTCTTTTATTTGATTTACTGAAATTAATTTTGTTATATCAGATTCTTTTAACATATTTGTCTTTTTACCCCTTAGAGCAAGTTTTTGATCAAAATACTTAATAGAACCAAGCGTAGAACTATATTTATTATGTCTAACTCCCATGGTAGTAATATTACAAACTCGTGCTTTTATTCCTAAAACATCTTCTGTTATGTATTGAAAACCAGCAAGTTCACTTACTCCACCTGTTACAATTATATAACGTATTTCTCTTTTTGTTAAGTTTTTTAATTCATTTTTTGCTATTTTTAATATTTCCACTAGTCTTGCTTCAACAACTTTTGATAATTCTAGTTGATTTAATTCTCTTTTTTCACCGCTGTCTAAAGTTACTGGTTTAACTTCATTAACATCGGCATATTTACTCGATGCAACAACAAAGTTTTCCTTTAATTTTCTAGAATCACTTAATTTTGTTTGAAAAATATAAGTAAGATCTTTATCAATATTTATACTACCAACATTAAGAATTTTATTTTTTATCATAATACCCTTATTATAAACTGATATAGATGTTGATGTTTCACCAATATCAATCATTGCTGAAACTGTTTTATCAATTTTTTCATTTCTTACTTCAAAATAATCTCCTGTTGCGGTATAACATACATCTACAACATCAATGCCTCCAAGTTTTAAAACTTGCAAAAAATCGTACAAATATTCTTTAGGTGATGTTGTTATTAATGCCTTTATGCCTAAGACGTTACCTTGAAGTCCTTTAGGATCTTTAATACCATCTTTTTGATCAACTTTAAAGCTTATTGGCATAACCGTTACAACTTCTTGATTAGTTGTAACTTTTCCATCTAAAGCATCTTTAATAACCATAGATACATCTTTTCCCGTTATCTCCTGATGATCTTCTATTTCTACTTCTCCAAAGACAATATCCATGTGACAATCATTTGTAGGAATACAGGCAATAGCTTTTCCTATTTTGATACCTAACATATCATTAATTTTTTTGATAGCTTTTTTTATAGCATTCACTGCTTTTCTACCATCAACTATTTGTCCTCTTTTTATTCCAGCAGATGGAGATGATACTGATGCAATTAAGTGAAAATCATTATCAACTTTATTGCAAACTAATATTTTAATAGTATCACTACCTAATTCAATACTAGTATAATAATTGTTCATCCTATCATACTCCAATCTTAACAATAACATTATACTATAATTTTTAAATTAATCAAAGTATTTTGAAAAAATTGGTAAAGATTACTAAATATTACTTTATATAATATATATCATAACAACCTATATCTTTTATCTTTTTTCCATGACTAGATACATATTTTAATGCGTTTTTATCAATCTGACTGTTATTCTTATAATCATCTCTATTAATTAAGAAATATGTTTCTTTATATTTTTTTAACTGAGTTACTAATTTTTTGCTACCGTCATATCCCCAATTACCTTGATTTATTAAATCTATATACCCTATTTTCTTATCCTGAATCAATTTAAAATAATAAGCATTAGCATCCAACAAAACTATTTCTTTATCCTTTTTATCCATCCATTTTAATATCTTTTTTGTAAAATCATAATTGTCTCTTGATATATATCTATAATTGAAATTATTTAAGTCATTTGGGTATACACTCTTTTTACCACTATAATTTTCGCTAAACATCAATACAGATTCAATTACAAGTAATGATACAAAAAACATTTTATAATTTATATAATCCTTCTTTATTTTTGGAACAATTATATTGCTTAAAACTATTAGGTATGATGAAAGATGAAATAAATCACAAATTGGTATAGTAATTGATGCAAAGAAAAGTGGATAATAAGCAATTTTGTTTTTTTCTTTTACTATTACATACAAATTAAACAATAATAATAGTGTGGTAACAACTGTATAACCATTAAATCCTTGACTATTCTTACTGAAATCTAATAGACCAAACACGCACAAATCAAGAAATTGTCTATAAGAGTTTGTTATTAATAAGTAAATAATAAATAAAATTATAGGAATACCGCAACCTAAAATTCTCTTCTTTATTTTATCTTTATCACTTGCACATAGTAAGCTACCAATTAATACACAAATTCCAACTGTTTGTTTTGTTAGAATTAAGCAACCTAGAATGATTCCTATAATGTAATCAGTATAATTTTTATTATCTTGCATTTTTTCCAAATAAATTAATATGATTGTTAAAATAGCAAGAAAATAATTATAATTTGGAAATTTAAAAAATGGAATAAAAAATAGTATTATAATTAGATATGCTTTTTTATCATACATTTTAAATAATAAATAACTACAAAGGCATAATATACCTGCATTAGCTATATGCATTGATATTATCCCCTTACCAAAAATATGTAAAAATAAAGACATAAACATAGGATAGAATGGTGTTAATACCATATTGAAATCTCTATATGGAACTAGACCTTTATATATATTGTAACTAAATCCATAATTCCACACTTCATCTTGATTAATTGTTGAAATAATCAATGTAGAAATTAGAAATATAAAGAATAATAAAACATATTTAATAATTACTTTTAAATTTTCATTTTGCTTCATATACTTCATAAACTCCAACTTTCTTTATTAATTTATTATTTTTTTTGATTAAGTTTGCATATTCTTTTATATACTGTTGATTTTTATCTTTATTATCTACTAGTGTAGAATCTATTACAAAAAGGCAGTTTTTTTCTTTTTTCAATTTATTTTTTATTTTCTTTTCTCCATTATAGCCGTAGTTACCATAGTTTGGCAAATCATAATAATTTAGTTTTTCATCATTAATAATTTTATAAAAATAATTTTCAGAACCACGTAATAAATATATCTTTCTATTTTTTATTTGAGACAAATACTTGTTTAATTTAGTACTATCTTTATAATATTGTTTACTAGTTATTGTTAATGGAAAATTACGATAATTTACTAACATTGGTTCTTTAAAAAATTCTAGAGTTATTAAGGACCAAATGGTACATATAACTGATATAACAACAATTATATTCTTTGTCATATTTCTTTTTATTTCATAATTGGTTAAATATATAAATACTACTATTAATAAAAAAAGTGAAACATGATAGTAATCTATTATAGGTAGAGCAATTACAGAGAAACATAAAGCTTCAAAGTTAGTTATTTTTTTATCTTTGCTTATGCAACAAAGTATTATATATAACAATCCTAGTATAAGCAAAATTATATAGAAGTAATCAATATATGTATTACTACTTTTAAAGTTACGTAATCCTAGAAAGCATAGATTGAACCAGTTATATAAGATATTATTTGTTATTAAATAAATTAAAAATATAGTTGTTGGTATTAAGAAACCAATTATTCTTTTTACAAATTTTTTTCTATCTTTAAAAAGATAAATAAATGATGGTAAACATATAATTAACCCTACTGTTTGTTTGGTTAAAAACATAATACCTAAGATAATTCCTATTAATAAGTCGTCTTTATCATTTGATTCCATATAGTATAAAATAATAAAGAAAAAGAATAGTAAAAAATTATATCCGGGAAATATTGTTGTGGAAATAGCAATAGGATATGGTATTAGCATGAACAGTAAAAATAAATAGACTTTTTCATTTAGAATTTTTTCTAGAATATAAAATAAAATTGTTAGTAAAAGAGCTTGTTCTATATAAAAGGTTAGTATTGAATGATTAAAGATTAAACCTATTGAGTATAAAAATGGAGAAAAAGGATTTATTACTAAGTTAAAGTCTTTATATGGTACTTCTCCAAGTGAAATAGCATAGCTAAAACCATAGTTAACATATGTATCTCCTCTATTTACCGTAAAGATAAAAATTAAAGATACAAGAAAAAAGAAAAAAATTGTAATATATTTTAAATATTTCTTCATATTATTGCTCCCTCAACTTTTGTAGTAAATTTCATATTCCCCTATTTTCTTTAATAGTTTGCATTTTTTCCTTGTGTATTTTGCTAACGAATAAATGTATTGATTTCCCTTACTCTTTATATTGATAGATGTATCTACTAAAACAATGCTGTTTTTCTCTTGTATAAATTTTCTATACACTTTATAGTCACCATTATATCCATAATTTCCATGGTTCAATGTTGAATAATATGTAATTTTTTCATTTCTATTTGTATGAAACAATATGTTTTTCTGACCTTGAAATAAACATATAACTTTTTTGTCATATTTTGCTATTTCTTTATTTATTTGTTTATAGTATTCAACCTCTTTCTTATCATACAATTTCAGAGGATTATTTTTAAAAGAATGTACAGTTAAATCAAAGCACTTTAAACTAGAACTAAAAAATAATATACTTATTGTCATAGAAATGACAAGAAAAGAATATTCTACATTTTTCTTAGTTATTTGAAAAGACGATTTATAAAAGAAAATAAAAATAAATCCCAGCAAAGATAAAGCAACATGATAATTATCAATTAGTGGATAAGAAATTGTGCTATAGGCTAAATAATACAAATAAGAAATGTCCTTATACCACTTTTTTTCTATTATCAAATATAAATTACATAGTAATAATATTATAATAATTATTAGGCAATTTATCTCAAAAAATGTATTTTTCTTTGAAAAGTCAAATAGGCCTAGAAAACATAAATTAATAAATTGAGTTAATGATGATGTAAATATTAAGTAAATTAATTGTATTACAATTGGAATAAATAAATATAGCAAACGTGTAGCTAGTTTCTTTTTATCTTTGTTTAAGTAATATAAAATATTTACTAAAATATAGAAAAAGCCAACAGTCTGTTTTGTTAAAAGGGCACAGCCTAATACAATTCCTATTAATTTATCATTTGCTTTTTTTTGTTCTAAATATATTAATAAAATGTAAAAAAAGAATAAAATAAAATTATACCCCGGGAATATTGTCTTAATAAACTGAATTGGATATGGAAGTAACATTATTAATATAAATAAATATGCTTTTTTCCCAATCATTTTTTCTATCATTAAAAAGACTGTAGTCAATAGTATAGCCTGTTCTATATAAAAGACCAAAATTGAATGATTTATGAACAATCCTATTGAATAAAGAAATGGTGAGAATAATGGGACTACTAAATTAAAATCAACATATGGAATTTGCCCCATTGTAAGTGCATAACTAAAAGCATAATTATTATATGTATCTAGGCTGTATTCTGTAAAAATAAATTGTATACATAAAAAAAAGTATGTGAAAAAGAATAAATATTTTAAAACTAACTTTATTCTGTTTCTCATACGTCATCCCTACTCTCTTATTTGAAAATGGTTACCACTATCTAGATATAATATTCCCTTTCTTCCATCTAATTGTGTTAAAACTTTATTATAATAGTTTATCATTTTAAATTTAGTTAAGGTTAAATAAACTGTATTGTCATCATCCATGTATAGTAAAAATCTATCTTTATCATAATCATTTGGGACATAAGTTATTTCTGATATTTTCCCAAGAATATTAGTATCTATCTTTCTGATATGCTCAATTAGTGATGCATATTTTGTATCTGGTACATAATTCATAACTCTAGGAACTCTATAAGTGTCATTATCATTTAATTTTACTTCTTTTTTATTTTCTAAAACGACAGTTTGATTAGTAACGTTTATAAATAATGGTTTGTTTTCTTTAATTGTTAATTCTAAAACATGATAAAACTTTCTTTTTATGGTTACTTTTTCTATAAATGGATCTTTTTCTAATTCTTTCTTCATCTTAGATGTTTTTGTCAAAAAGAAACTTGGATAGTCTTTAATTCCTGCTTTTTCTATTATTTCATCATCATTTAAATGATCTGTACCTATAATTACAATGTTTTTTGTTTTACTATTTAGAATTGTATATATTAATAATGCAAAAACACCTAGTATCAAAAGTACTAGAAGTAAGTTTACAAACTTAATTTTTCTTTTCTTTACTAGTTTTTTTGCCATATTTTTTACTCCCAATTTACAAATTCTTGTTCTGTAGTTAAAGAAACATGATATTTTTTTTCTACTTCTTTTTTAACATAATCAATTAACTCTTTTACGTCATTTGCAGTTGCATTTCCAGTATTAATTATAAAATTAGCATGTTTTTCACTGACTTGTGCTCCTCCAATTTTTTTCCCTTTTAGACCACAATTTTCGATTAATTCACCTGAAAACATTCCAGGTGGATTTCTAAATACACTACCTGCGCTTGGATATTCTAAAGGTTGAGCTTCCTTTCTTCTTTGAAATCTAGATTTCATAACTTCTTCTATAGCTTCTTTCTTTCCTTTTTCTAGCTTAATTATAGCCTCTAAGCAAATATAGTTTGGGTGAGTTTTTAAGAAAGAGGTTCTATAATGAAATGCAAGTTCTTTATTTTCTAAAGTAACTATTCTAAAGTCTGGAGTTAATACCTTTATCATCTGGACAATATAACCCATATCGCTTTTATAGGCGCCTGCATTCATAAATACCGCTCCACCAACAGTACCAGGTATTCCTGCAGCAAATTCGAGACCTGTTAGAGAATTTTTTAGAGCTATTCTAGAAAGTTTCATTAATGAATAGCCCGCTCCAACTCTTATCTTATTATCAAAAATCTCTATATCATCAAATTCTGTAAGTTTTATCAAAATACCATTATAGTCAGCATCACTAAAAATTAAGTTTGAACCATTTCCCAACATTTTATATGAAATATTATTTGTCTTAGCCCATTTTAATAAAGTTATTAATTTTTCTATATTTTTAGGATAAGCTAAAACTTTAGCCTTGCCACCTACTTTATAAGTTGTATATTTTGATAATAGAACATTCGTCTCTAATTTGCCAATATTCATTTGTTTTAATTGCTCTATTAATTCTAAATTCATTTTAATCTTCCTCAATTGTCTTTTTTATTTCTTTGTAAACTTTTGTTGCGGAATTTGGAATTCCTAACTTCTTAGCTGCTGTTTTCATATTCTTATAATTCTTTTCATTTAATAATATGTTATCAATTGCAGCTATAACAGTCCCCATAGAAAATTCTTCTTCAGTTATTAGTTTACAAGCCCCAGCATCTTCTAATTCTTTTGCGTTCTTATACTGATGATTGTTGGTAACATATGGAGATGGCACTAAAATTGATGGTAAGCCAATAGCTGTTATTTCCGCAATAGTTGATGCTCCTGCTCTTGAAATTATTAAATCTGTCTTCTTTAATATATTAATAAAATTATCTAAGAATGGAACACATGCAACATTCTTTGGTAAATTCATAATTTCGAAGTCTTTATAGTATTCTTTCCCAGTAATTACTATTACTTGATAGTCTTTAATGTTGAAAGCTGGAATTATTTGTTTAATTTTTTGTGTCATGGTAGTAGATCCTAAAGAACCCATAACTATAACAACTAACTTTTTATTTTCTTTTAAACCAAAGTCACTTTTGTTAGCTTCTTTTGCAGCAATTATTTCTTCACTTCTAGGATTACCGGTGTAGACCACTTTATTTTTATCAAAATATTCAACCGTTGACGGAAGTGATACACATATTTTATCAGCATACTTTGATATCAACTTATTAGATACCCCTGGAATAGAATTTTGTTCATGTATTAATATTTTTACCTTCAATTTATGTGCTGCAATCATAACTGGAGCTGTTATATAGCCACCCGCACCAATTACTATATCAGGTTGAAAGTCTTTGATTATCTTTTTAGCTTTTCTGATTGCTTTTTTATACTTTATAAATACAGAGACATTTTTTAATAAATTCTTTCTATCAATTCCCTGCATCTCAATTCCTACATATTTAATACCGAGTTTAGGAATTAGTTCACTTTCCATTCTATTGGTTGTTCCTATATATAAAATTTCACTAAAAGGTTCTTCTTCTTTTATTTTATTATAAATTGCTAAAGCAGGATAAATATGTCCTCCTGTTCCTCCAGCACATATTATTGCCTTCATAAAACCACGTCCTTTATCATTATATCATAATTCTATGTAAAAATTTAAAAAAAAAGAAGATTCCAGTTAATCATTTACAGGAAGTTCTTGATCACTTTGAATTGCTTCTACTTTAATTAAACCATGGAAATGTTGGTTCATAATCTCATTAGTTGCCTCAGCTTTAATCCAAAGTTTTAGGCTATATGAAGATTTATCATCAGTTTTTAGTATTCCTTCCGTAAGTACTCCTCCTGATGTTCCTAAGTTTCCTATTGTTGCTACCTCATTATCTTTAGAAAAAGAATATTTTATATTAGACCAATCTAATTTTAAACTACTGCATCCATGTTCTTTATATTTTTCTTCATCATTAACTAGCAGAATACGATACTTTGCATCTGTAGTACCAGAATTTTTAACTGTAAATGTGTAAGGTTCAAAACTTTCACCTTTATCATCTGTTACAGGTACAGTATTTAATAAAGAAATTCCTTTACTTGCACTTTCATCTAATGTCAAAATCAGTGTAGCTGTGTCCATTTTATTTTCTTTTTTACCATGATACGTTTGAGTCCAAATAGCATAACTTACTGCTAAAGCACATATCAAAACACTAACTATTAGAACAATGAAACCTAATTTATTTTCCTTTTTGCTATCAGTCATATAAACACACATCCTTACTTTAATATGATTATATCTAATTTTATTTTATTTGTAAATAAAATTAGCAACGATTTAAGAGATAGTCGTTGCTACTTGAGTTCCTTCATCGGTAACTACAATTTTACCATGATAATGTAATTTGCTGCCTGTTGGTAGTGTATTATTTGCTATCCAGAATCTCATTGTGTATTCTTCCTTCTGTCCTGCTTTAATTACTCTTTCTAATACTTCTCCATTTACTAAGTTAGAAAGCACTTGAACGTTACTTTTTTCTTTTTCTTTGTGGATAGAAAACTTTATGATATTATGTGGTATTTGATATTCACCACAATCATCTTTTATTACTTGTTTTTTATTATCATCTATTTTGATTGAATATTTTAAATTTTTATTTGTGTTGTTTTTTATGGTAAATGTATAGGCTGTTGAAGATAAACCTACTGAATCAGTAACAGGAGTTACTTTAGTAAGATTAACTAAGTCTCCACTTTTTTCATGAAATGTAACATCTAATGTAGATGTATTATAATCTATATTTCTAGAATCTTTAAATTTATAATAAATATAATGAGTACTTATTAAAGCAAACAATAAAATTACTGAAATTGATACTAACTCTTTTTTTCTATATTTTAATGAACTAAGCATATTAACACCTCAAATACTAATCTCTATTTTTTATATTTTTTATTTTATGATATAAAGAAAAAGCACATTTATAGGTATGATACCAGAATTTTGAAATAACCAAATCAAATTCACCTATTAATTCAACTACTCTTCCACCATATCCACGTTTAAATAGATATAGACCATATAATGGATTTTCTTCTCTAAAGTCACCTGTAATACCATAAAAATTATATCTCTTATAACCGTTTTCTATGGCATATTTGCATCCTTCCCAATGCACAGTATAGGCAGATTGGAACTCCATAAATTCTTCATAACTTCCTCCTACTAAAGAAAGTACTTCATTGCCATGAACTAAGAATAATATTCCTCCGAGCAATATTACATCACCATGTTTTTTATTTAATTCTTTTATCTCTTTGATTTTCTTTTCTACTCTTTCAATATTTTTCTCTGTTTCTTTTTGTTTTGACTCATATTTTTTTTCATTCATTTTATTAATACCATCATCGTGTTTATGTTTTCTCTCATCATATTCTTTTTGGTATGAGTCTTTTTCATGATTTAAGTTTTTTAATAATTCTTTGGTATGAAGTTCAGCAAGTAGAATTTTTAATATTCCATCAGGAGATAGTGCTTTATACATTTCTTGATAATATGATAATGGTCTATCAATAAATTTTCTTCTATCACCTGTACGTTGCATTATATCCTTAAACTTATCCAATTCGTCGTATCCAATTTCTCTAGTCTTAATACATAAACGTTCATTTTTTCTAATAATTTGTCTTGTTTTAGAATCCATGCCTTTCATAACTTCATCTACTGTTTTGTTCTCTGTATCAGTTACAAAAATCCATCTAGGCTGAAGAGTCTCTTGCATAACATTAAAACCAAAATGATGATAGCCTAGTTTTAATAAGTTTTTATATGCATCTTCATTATCAATACCATTCTCTACTATTTTTCCATCAATATCACGCTCTTTGTATGGAATATATGGATCTATTTTTATGAAAATACCTTTATTTTTTTTAGCGTATTCTTTGATTTTTGATGTAAACTCACCTAACAGGTCATAGTTTTTATAATCAATTAAGAAACCACGTGGGGCATAAAACATTTTTTTATGGATTATGGGCAATTCTTTTGCTAATAAAAGTGTAGCGGCAACAACTTTCTTTTTATCCTTTAATCCTAATAGCATAGGAGTCCAACCATTACATTTTTTTAATTCTCCCCATGCACTTGTTTGATTAAAGCTTGATTGTTCATGATTTTCTTCAAACTTATCAAATTCTTTTTTCGTTAACTCAACAAACTCCATACTATCGCCTCTTTCATCTTTTATTAGTATACCATAAAGAATTAAAAAAAACTAACAAAAGAAAAAAAGAGTAATAAAATTTACTCTACTATTAAATACTTTACAAATCTTTATTAACTTGTTCATAGCGATAGGCATCTCTTACCATATCATCTAATGTCTTTTTACAAGAAAAGCCTAATTCTTCTTTTGCTTTTTTTGGTGATGAATAACACATTGCAATATCACCACTTCTTCTTTCTACTATTTTATATGGGACTTTTAAATTATTTACTTTTTCAAAGGCATGAACCATTTCCAAAACACTGTATCCCTCTCCTGTACCTAGGTTGTAGATATACAATCCTTGTTTTTCCTTTTCTAACTTTTCTACAGCTTTGATGTGACCAATAGCAAGATCAACAACATGAATATAATCTCTTACCCCAGTACCATCTTTAGTGTCATAATCATCTCCAAAAATTGATAAACATTCTAATTTACCACTAGCAACTTTGGAAATATAAGGCATTAAATTGGCTGGTATTCCTTTTGGATCTTCACCTATTAATCCACTCTCATGCGCTCCAATTGGATTAAAGTATCTTAAGATACAGATATCCCATTCTTTGTCTGAGTTATATAAATCTTTTAGGATTTGTTCTACAAATAATTTACTAGTACCATATGGATTAGTAGTGCCACCTGTTTTAGCATCTTCTGTAATAGGTACTACTTCAGGATCTCCGTATACAGTTGCACTACTTGAGAACACTAAACGTTTACAGTTGTTTTCTTTCATAACACTAAGTAATGTTAAAACACTTGAAACATTATTTATGTAATATTCAACTGGTTTTGCTACTGATTCACCTACTGCTTTATATGCAGCAAAATCTATAACACAATCTATTTTATTTTCATGAAATATCTTTGATAATATCTCTTTATCTAGCATATTACCTTCATAAAACTTAATCTTCTTAGTTGTTATCTTTTCTATCTTTTCTAATACATCTTTTTTACTATTACTGAAATTATCTAATCCAATAACATTATAACCTGTATTTAAAAGCTCTACACAGGTGTGACTTCCTATATAACCACAGCAACCTGTTACAAAAATATTCATCTTATCACCTCTAGTGTAATTTTAACATACTTTTGAAGTGAGAGCTATCTTTATTTTTTATATATTTTGACTTTGCATTCATTTTTATTTAAAGGTTCTTCTATTTTATTTTTAATAATTTTTAAAACTGTTGATGTTTTTCTCAAAACGTCCTCTTCACTTATAGAAAACTGTCTAGCTATTTCTCTTGTTGGTATATTTTGAAATTTTTCTGTTGCAATTGTTAGGGTATCTTTTGGTAATTTTTTTAGAGATTGTGCAAACTCACCACTTGTTATTACATCGTAATACTTTTCTTTTTCTAATTTCTTATCTTTTCGATATTTTACAGATTTTCCTAATCGTTCGTTTTCGATTATAATTTTTATTCTTGGCAATACCCTTGTGTGGAAAAGCTTTTTTATTTCTGACTGGAACTCTCCCATATCTTTTTCGATAAAATCAGAATTATATCTTTCAAGAATATTATTATATTCATCTTCAGCTAAATCTAGTAACAATACATTTAATATATCTTTATCATAATTTTTTTGATACTTTGTATTTATATATGTTATTAAACTATCTGTAGAAATATAACATCCCGTTGAACTGTCACTATTTGTTAATTTGTGTAAATTTTCTTGTGATGTTTTAGGACTATTCATATAGTAAGCCAAATATTTTGTTTCACGATTTTTTCTTATTTTATTTAGACTTCTTTTTTCTATTTTTCTGACACCTTCTTTAGATATTCCTAATGCTTCACTTATCTCCTCCAAAGTCATTTCTTTATTTTCGTCAAAGCCAAAACGAAGCATTAAGACTTTCCTTTCTCTTTCACTAAGTGTTTCGAGCATAATTTTCTCTATGTCATTATTTGCCATTTTATTATTTATATCTTGATCAACTTCAAAATCTGATGGAACAAATTCCCCTAATTCCTTTGTTTCTTCACAACTTACCATTGCATTTAAACTTGTTGGGTGGTTTCTTTCATTATAAACCTCTAGTGTCGTATTATATGAAAGATGCATAGCTTTAGACATTTCTGCAATAGTAGGTTCCCTTCCAAGATTCTTTTCTAATTCTTCGCTAATTCTATTATATTTACTTATTCTTTGTACTCTTCTAGAAGGTAATTGAATCATTCTACCTTTTTTCTCTAGAGATCTAACTATAGCCCGCCTTATCCACCAGGTTGCATATGTTGATAACTTATATCCTTTGGTAACATCAAACTTCTCTATACTAGTCATCAATCCGATGTTTCCTTCTTGGATTAAATCTTCAAATGATAAGCCGTGATATTTATATTTTTTTGCAATAGGAATTACTAATCTTAAGTTGCTTTCTATTAGTTTCTTCTTTGCAGATATACTTCCTGAATTATATTCATAGAATAAATTTATTTCTTCTTTCGTTAGTAAATGATACTTCCTAATTTCCTGAAAATAAATTTTTAAGTTATCAGTATAACAATCTTCTTCTAAATCATCTAACTCATCTTGAATTTGAATATTATTTAAACAACAATATCCTTCAATAAGAGAAGATATAAAACTATCTTCAGCGATAATCGAAGATATTTTGGATTCACTTGATTCAGTTTGACTTAGTGATATTTCTTTAAATAGTTTATCTAAATAAGCATTACTTGTTACTAATTTATTAAGTACATCTATGTCAAGTATATAATCATATCTTGATAAGAAAACACCTAGTTTTTTTAATTTTATTATATTATGTTCGATTTTTGTATTAAATTTAAGTTTGTCCTTAATAAAACTATCTATAACTTCTACAGAATTATTAGAATCTAATTTCTCCTTTACTTCACTTTCGCAGTAGTTTTTTAACTTTTTTTCTATCGTGTTAAGATCAACATCACTCGTAATCAATGCTTTCAAATGTTCTTTTGTGATTGATATATATGAGTAATCACTTTCTAACTTTTCAATTACACTATTAACCTTTTTGTCAAAATCACCCTTAACCATAATAATCCCCCTGACATTTATTGCGTATTATACCAAATTATTGCTGATTTGGCAATCTATTTATAGGTTTGAAATGATTTCTATCAAAAAAAGACCAATTAAACTAGTCTTTCGTTTTCATGTACATAACTTTATATTTTGTTTCTTTAGTTGTATCTTTCTATTTTTGATATCTACTTATATTTAGGATTATTCCCATACTTGCTAAAGTTATAAGTAAACTACTACCCCCATAAGATAGGAATGGAAGTGTAACTCCAGTTACTGGAATCATTCCAATCACCACCATTAGGTTCATAAGTGCTTGAAAAGCTAGTTGAAAAGACATTCCAAATGCTAAATATTTAGCAAAACTATCTTTTGTTCTTAAGGCGATTCTGATCCCTCTATATATAATAAATGAAAACATAAAAACTACAAATATAGTTCCAACAATACCAAATTCCTCAGCTATAATTGAAAATATAAAATCAGTTTGGGGCTCTGGTAAATAAAATTGTTTTTGGATGGATTTTAAATATCCTCTTCCTAGTAGTCCACCAGGTCCTATTGCGTATAAACTTTGAATAATTTGAAAACCGGTTCCTAATGGATCATTCCATGGATTTATAAATGAAGTTATTCTATCCATTCTATATGGGGCGATAGCTATTAAAATGATTACTCCTATTAATCCTATGATACCTCCTCCTATAAAGAATTTCATATTAACTCCCGCTATAAATAAAAGAGAAATAATTGATATAACTAAAATCATGCCAGTTCCTAAATCCGGTTGAAGCATTATTAGGCCAAATAGTAGAAATAAAACTCCTAAGATAGGAAAAACACCATATTTGTAGTTTTTTAGAAATTTACTACTGTTAGTAAGATATTTACTTGTAAAAATAATCATTCCAAGTTTGGCTGCTTCACTTGGTTGAATTCCTAATGATCCTATACCAAACCAACTTCTACTACCATTTCTGACACTACCTATTCCTGGAATTAAAACTAATATTAATAAAATTATACAAATTCCCAGAATTTTATTAGAATTTTCATAATAAATATTATAATCAATTTTAGACGTTGTAATCATTAAAAAGATTCCTAATACTATAAAAATCATTTGTCTTTTTACATAGTAAAAACTATCTTCAAATTTGTAATTAGCCCATATTGATGAGGCCGAATAAATCATTATGGCACCAAATAAAATTAATATAATTATTGATGTAAACAAATAGAAATCAAAATGTTTTTTCATTCTACCACCCTATTTAATTTTATTTTTTTTATAAAAAAAAAGAACATATATCTATATATGTTAATTACTTATTTGCTTTTTATGTTATGATTCTTTGTAAAAACTTTGTTATAACCTTTTTTAAATTCTTTTACATATTCCATTGAAATCTCATTTTTTCTCCAATTAATCCAACCGTTATAGCATCCTGCAAATTCATAAGGATCATATTCATCAAATCTAGCTGCTATTACTTCATATTCTAAAAATGCACTACAAATATTTACGTAATCATTATTTTTTAGTAACTTGAATGCTTTATCGTATGAAATTTTATACTTTTTTCTAAAATTCTCTAATGAACTCACTGTATTTTGTTGAGTTAAACCTAAATCATAGTTATTAGGTGCATTGTAGCTAACCTCTCCACTTGAAGTAAAGTTACCTCTTGTTTCTGCATAAATTATAGAAAAAGTAAAATCAACTGGCCATTTATTTAATACTGATTGTTCATATATAAAACGTTGAACAGGTGCACTTAATTTACAATCTGGGTAAATCTTATCTGATTTTTTCCAATCTATTGATTCTAATTGTTTTTGTCTTGTTTTTATATCTTTTATTGATTTGCACTTTTTATAATGTTTTAATATTTTTTCTTTTCTTTCTAACTCATTCTTTATTTGTTCTTTCTTTTGATATTCTTTTCTTTCTTTTTCTTTTATTTTAGTATCGGCTATATAGAAATCTAGATCTTGATGTAGTTCTATTTTACTAGTCGTTGTTAACTCTTTATCTGTTGTTATTTTTGGTGATTGGCTGGATAGGCAAATTGCTGTTACAACACCAATGGTTGTCATTCTTTTTAACTTGAACTTTTTTAATCTTTTATTCTGTGATGTATTTTTTTCTTCTTTTTGTTTGTTTATTAATTCAATGTATTTTTCTAATTCGTCGTTATGAGTTTCTTCATAATCCTTCTTTATCATATTTGATAACTTTATTTTTAAATCAGTACCTAATATTTCTAGGTAACTAGGTAAGATTGCGATATGTTTTTCATTTAATATATCTAATATCAACTGTTCTGTTTCTTCCTTTGAATGATAAAACTTATATGATTCAATAAAATCATTAATTAAAAATTCAAAATCTATACTTTTATCATCGAAATTCATCTTTAGCCTCCTTTCTTTACACACAATCGTAGATTTTATCATAATTTATGAAATGTGTCAAATTAATTTCTTATATTCGTCTATACAAAATAATAATTTTTTCATAGAATAACTTAGATTGTTAGGAGGATTTTATGATTCAATGGTTTAATAATTTGGGATATCCAGTTCAGGCTTTACTTGCTACATTATTTACATGGTTTATAACCTTACTAGGTGCTTCTGTTGTTTTTTTATTTAAGAAAATAAATAAAAATGTTATGGATGCGATGTTAGGGGTTGCAGCTGGTGTAATGATTGCTGCTTCATTTTTTTCTCTACTCTCACCAGCAATGGAAATGGCTAAAGTGTTACATTTAACAGTTTGGGTTGTTTGTTTAATAGGTGTTTTATCAGGAGCTGTCTTACTTTTTTTAGGTGATAAGATCTTTGATATTATAGAAAAGAAAAAGAAAATTACTAATAGTTCTAGTTTTAAAAGATGTCTTATGCTTATTACATCAATAACTTTGCATAATATTCCAGAAGGACTTGCTGTTGGAGTTGCATTTGGTTCATTATTTTATGGACTAGAGGGAGCAACAACTACAACTGCATGTATGCTGGCACTTGGTATTGGTCTTCAGAACTTTCCAGAAGGAATGGCTGTGTCACTTCCTTTAAGACGTGAAGGTATGAGTAGAAAAAAAGCATTTTTTTATGGACAACTTAGTGGTTTTGCAGAACCGATTGCTGGAGTTATTGGAGCGATACTAGTTATAAAGGTTAGGACACTTTTACCATATCTATTAGCATTTGCAGCTGGAGCAATGATATATGTGGTTGTAGAAGAATTAATACCAGAAAGTCAAACAAATAAAAAGAAAGACCTAATGGCTTTCTTTACATTAATTGGATTTTCAATTATGATGATTATGGATATAGCGCTTGGTTAAATAGTACAAATAGTGCTATTTTTTCTTTTCAATAATACTTTCTAGCCAATGTTCATTTGGACTGATTTCAAATAAGGTTGCGACTGTTGAAGCTACATTGGCAAGACCAAAATTGCCCTTTTTCATTTCATATTTATCACTATCTTTTCCATATAAAATAAATGGTACTGGATTAAGTGTATGAGAGGTCTTTGCAACTTTTTTAGTTTTATCTTTTAGTTGGTACATTTCCTCTGCATTACCATGATCTGCCATAACTAGTAGTGTTGCATTAGCTTCATCTACTGCTTTCATAATTCTACCTAAGTTTTCATCCACTGCTTCGATTCCTTCAATAGTTGCTTCATAATTTCCAGTATGACCTACCATGTCACCATTAGGAAAATTAGTACGAAGAAAATCATATTTATCAGATAGAATAGCATCAACTAATTTATCCGTAATTTCAAAGGCTTTCATCTTTGGCTTTTTATCAAATGATATAACATCACTATCAACTTCTTCATAAGTTTCTAATTGTTCATCAAATTTTTCAGTACGATTTCCATTCCAAAAATACGTAACGTGTCCAAATTTCTGAGTTTCGCTGATTGCGTATTCTCTTATATTATATTTGCATAGCTCCTCTGTTAAAGTATATTTTATTTTTGGTGGTTCTGTTAAATAATTGTGTGGAATTTTTAAGTCTGCATCATATTGTAACATACCTGCATACATGACGTCTGGAACTCTTTTACGGTCAAATTTATCAAATTCATCTTTTTCATCGAAACATCTAGAAATTTCAAGAGCTCTATCACCTCTAAAGTTAAAGAATATTACACTATCGTGATCTTCAATAGTTCCAACTGGTTTTCCATCTTTTTCAATAACGAAACTATCTAAATCTTGATCTATAACATTGTTTTCTTTTCTATATGTTTCTATGGCACTTGTAGCGCTTTCGAATCCTCGACCTATTCCAAGTACATGTGCTTCCCAGCCTTTTTCTACCATTTTCCAATTTGCTTCATATCTATCCATCGTGATAGTCATTCTACCACCACCGCTCGCTATCATGGCATTGAAGTTATCATCATTTAATTCCTTTATTTTATTTTCTAACATATCAACATACTTTAAGGCACTTGTTTCTTCTACATCTCTACCATCTAGTAAAATATGAACTCTTACATTCTTTACACCATCTTTTTTGGCTTGTTCCATTAAAACAAATAGATGTTTTATATGTGAATGAACATTTCCATCTGATAATAATCCAATAAAATGCATAGTATGATCTTTAGCATTAGAAACAAGTTTTTTCCATATTTCACCATTGAATATTTCCTTTGATTCTATTGCTTCATTTACTAATTTTGCACCTTGAGAATAAATTTGACCACAGCCTAAGGCATTGTGACCAACTTCACTATTTCCCATATCATCATCGCTTGGAAGTCCTACTGCGGTTCCGTGAGCTTTGATTAATGTATGTGGATACTTTTCCATTAATAAATCTAAATTTGGTGTATTAGCATTTAAAACAGCATTACCAAATTTTTCTTCTGTAATTCCAACTCCGTCCATTACAACTAAAACTATTTTTTTATTTGCCATATCATTTCCTCTTTTCTTATTATAACCAAACTCCAAAGATTATTCCTGCCATTGCAACTACAAGACCGAAAACCCAAAACAATTTAACTATGTCAGTTTCTTGCCAACCTAATTTTTCAAAGTGATGGTGCAATGGTGTCATTAAAAATAATTTTTTCCCGAAACATTGAACCCAGATAACTTGTAAAATTACACTTAATGTTTCAACTACGAATACACTAGCAACAACTAATAGTGTTAATTCCCTATGTGTTAATATAGCAATTGTTCCCATTGCTGCTCCTAAGGCAAGGCTTCCTGTATCACCCATAAATACTTTTGCCGGATGAGTATTAAATACAAGAAATCCAACTATACTTCCAACTAATATTAAGGAAAATATTCCTATATCTTCAAATCCAACCATTAATGAAATTAAACTAAATGCAACAAAGGCTATTGCGGAAAGACCTCCTGCTAAGCCATCTAGTCCATCGGTTAAATTAACTGCGTTAGAAGCTCCTACTAATACCAATAAAATAAATAATCCATAGAGCCAACCCATTTCAATATCTATGTGAAGTGTTCCAACTACCCAAGCAGTTTGTCCACCACTTTTCATATAAATATAGAAAAATCCAACAGCTATTAAAACTTGTAAAAAAAGTTTTTGATAAGTAGTTAATCCTTCATTATTTCCTTTTTTTATTGACAGAAAGTCATCTAGAAACCCTATTGTTGCATATCCTACAAAAACCAGTAATACAATTCCTAAGTTTGATGTATATGATATTTTTTCAGTAATTAGTAATCCTATTGTTGCGATTACTGTTGGCACAATAAAAATAAGACCTCCCATTGTAGGAGTACCTTCTTTTTTTCTATGTGCTTCACCTACAAATATGCTTATTTTTTGTCCTGCTCTCATCTTCTTCAAAAGAGGAATTAAGATTAACCCTAAGACAGTTGATGATAAAAAACCAACCATAATTGCAAAAATTGCCTTTGTTAATAGTAACATTAATTTCACTCCGTTTCTCTTGCAATATTATATCATAAATATTAATAATATAGTCCTAATTGACCAAATTTAGACAAAACTTTACAAAAAAGCTATTTATTCTTCCTTGCTCTTTGTTCATTTAAATTAGAGAAACCGTTTTTAATATTTGGACAAATACTAGTAATTAGTATTAATGGTGAGGTGTTTAAAATTTGGATATCTGAAAAATCTTCTCGTTTCATTGTTATTTCTTGAGATTTTAATCCTATCTTGATTATTTCCTCTTCTTCGCCCAATTCAAAGAAACGCATATTTTCTTCTTCAATATTTTTTTGAATTTCATTTTTTTCTCTTGATGTCTTCCACTCATTATAATTTGTTCGTTCTAGTATTTTAAGCCATTGTTTTGTTGTATTATAGACTATTCTCTTTTGTTTAGATTCTCTTATTTCCATCTTTTTTAATTCTAAGGCTTGTTCTTTTACTTCTTCTACAAATTTCTCAACACACCTTTTATACTCTTCCTCATCGTTTTTTTCTATAGCTATAACACAATTCATAAAAGGTTGAGCTCTTTTCGCGTATAAATCACACATTTTGATTCTATTTTGATATTGAAGTAAAATTGAATTTGCTTTCTCTAATGTTAATTTTCTTTCTACTTCAATCATAGCTGTCGGTTCTAATTCTTTATATTCATCTAATTTTTTATCTCTTTTTTCTTTTATTAGAAGAAATTCTTTTGCAAGATTATTTCTACTTATTCTGTTATCAGAAATTGTTCGAAAAATTTCACTTTTTATCGTGCTACTACTTGCTTGCATCGTTACCCCCACCTTTATGTTATTATTTTATTTTTTTAGCTATATATGAGCCTAATTCCAGAATATAATTTACATATATATCCTGAAATAATTTATTACTTATTTTTAATTCTACATCATTATTAGACACATTTAAAAGATAGTCTTTTATAGATATATCATAGTAACCTGTCTTAGCTAAAATGTTTTGTAGCTCTAGACTGTTATATATATCATCTAGATAGTACTTATTGCTATTTAATTCTTGTTTATTATATGCTTTATTTAATTCTATACTTTCTTCAGGAGAAAGTAGCTTTTGCATCTTTTCTTTCTCTTCTTCTAGTAAAAACTGTGGAATATTATGGTTTTCTACGAAAATTAGTTTCTGCTTTAAAAATGCTTCTTTGTTTAAAGTTTCTTCCCCAAATGTGTTATTTTTTCTAAAGTATATTTTGTTATTATCTATAGTTATTCTGTAGAAATTATCAACTAAAACAGGATATGTATATCCATCTCCTTCATTGTCAAAAAAATCTAATAATTCTTGTGCAATGAGCTTTATACAAGAATTAACCTTATCCTTTAAGATATAGCCACTAGCTAAACTTAAGCAAAGAGAAATATTCTTATACTTATCTCTTAGAATTTCTTTTTTATCTTTTTTAATAAAAATATTATTTATACCAAAAATTTCCATACGCAAGCCCTCTATTCTTTATTCATTTATAGTATAACAAAGCTTTTTCTTTTTTACAAGATTAGGCAAAAAAATTAGAGGTTGTTATTCCTCTATATTCTTATTATTAATAACTTTTAGTATATTATTAGAAATTAAATCCTCTACCAAATCTTTATTTCTAGTAATTCTTAGTATTTTTTTTGCCACTTCCTCTTGATGATATTTATAACCTAGGCGGTGCATGTCACTTCCTAAAAATGATATGTAATTAAGTTTAATAAGTTTTTTTAATGTTTTCTTTGCATTTGTACCATATTTTCCAAATAAACTCTCATAGTTTCCCTGAAATAACACGCCTAAATCCTTTAAGCCATCTAAATATTTTATGTTATCTTGAACATAACTATATCGTTCTGGGTGAGCTATTATTGGAATAATATTGATTCTTATTAGATTAAATAAAATATCTTCAACATCAACTATTTTATTATTCATTGGCAACTCAACTAATAAATATCTTGAATTATTTAGGGTTGAAATTTTTTTATCTTCTAACAATTCTTTAATATTTTCGGTTATATATACTTCATTGCCAATATATAGATTAATTGTTGTATGTTTTTTTAATTCTTTTATTATATTTTTTTTTTGTTTTATACTACATGTATAATCTGTATTTTCTATATAATGAGGAGTTAAAATAATATCTGTTATTCCTTTCTCCTCTTGAATTTTTAGAAGTTTTATACTTTCTTCTAGTGATCTTGAACCATCATCAATACCATACATTATATGTGAGTGAATATCTCTCATTAATGTTCACCGTAATATCCATAGTATGATATATCTTTTTGTTTTACTTTATTTAATATTACTCCATCTATCTTAGTGTTTGCTCTAGCAAAACTTTTATTTACTTGGTCTAATGACTCTATTTTTGTTTTCTTATTGGTTACAACTACAACATTAACATCTGATAATTTTGTCATTACTAAAGTGTCATTTAATCCCAATACTGGAGCACAATCTAAAATAATAACATCATACATATTTCGTAATTTCTTAATTAATTCTTTGTTATTAGATGATGATAAAAGCTCAGATGGATTTGGTGGATAGGCACCACTTGGTAGCAAGTCTAAATTTTTTATTTCAGTTTTTACTATGAAATTTGCTATAGTATTATCGTCCTTTGAAGATAATATTAGATTAGAATAGCCTTTTGATTTATCATTTTCTATTTTGAATAATCTATGTTGTCTTCCTTTTCTTAGATCACCATCAATTAATAAAACTTTTTTATTTTCTTGAGTGAAGGCAGTTGCTAAGTTTGCTGAAACAAAACTCTTTCCATCTCCTGGTTCTGGAGATGTTAGTAAAATAACTTTTGAATCCTCATTCACTAATAAGAACTGTAAATTAGTACGAATTGTTTTTATTGATTCACTAAACGCTGATTTAGGATTACTACTTACTAATAATTCTTTATTTTTCATTTTCTACGTCCCCTTTTTGTTTCAACTAATACTACTTTACCTACAACAGGTAAGCTCAATTTTTCTTCTATTTCTTCACTTGATTTTATACTTGTATCAAAATAAAATATTAAAAACAAAATAAATGCTCCTGCAACTATTCCAGCACATGTGAAAATTGTAAGTTGTTTTATTGGATTTATATTATATGGCTTTTCTGCTAGATAGGCTTTGTCAACCACTGATACATTCGTTAAATTATAAATTTTTTGAACTTCATCTTTAAATACCTCAGCTGTTGTTTTGGCTATTTTTTGGGCTTTCTCAGCAGATTCGTCAGAAACCTCAATTTTGATTATCTCCGTATTTTCTACAGATGTAACTGTTATTTGATTTGATAGATTTGCTACATCTGTATCTAAATGCAATTCATCAATAACTTTAGTTAAAACAGTTCTAGATTTTACAATTTCGCTGTACGTTGCTACTAAGTTTTTGTTAAGTGTTACCTCACTTTGTAACATTGTAGAGTTTTTACTATTGTCATTACTTACTAATATCAATGTTGTTGAACTATGATACATTGGAACTATAATAAAATTAACATAAATAATTCCAATTATTGCAAAGATAAAAGTACATAAAATAATAATCTTGATTTTAGATATGAAAAACTTTAAAAGTTCTTTAACATCTATTTCCATTACACCATCCCCTTCAATTGCGACATATTATAACAAAAAAAATAAGAATTGTCAATGACAACTCTTATTTTAAATTAGAATTTATTTTTCATCTAAATCTAAGACTTCTATTTCATCAACAACTTCCATTTGTTGTTCTACAATTAATTTCAATTTTCGTTTAAATATTTTTATATTATTTTGCAATCTTTCTGATTGAACTTCTATTTTTTCTGCCTTTAATAGAGCCTCGTTGACAATTCTACTTGCATTATGCTTAGCATCCGTAACTATCATTTCAGACTCTTCACGAGCCATTCTTTTTATATTATCTCCTGCCTCTTCAGCTCTTATAATCGCATCTTTCAATGAAGTTTCAATATTTTTGTAGTGTTCTAATTCTTGTCTTAAATTTTCTATCTCATTTTTTTGTTCTTTGCATCGTTTAATAATCCCCTCGGTTTGAGTAATTACTTCTTCTACAAATTGATTAACCTGGTTACGATTATATCCGTTGGCTTCATAACTGAATTTTTCCATTACTCATCACCTCAGAATATCTATTGATTACCAATTAAATTCGTCATCTTCATCCTTTTCTTTTTTACTACGAGATGACTTACTTGGTTGGGCGTCATCACTAATTTTTCCTTCAACATTAACATTATTTGGTGTACATAAGAAAATGCCACCACCTAGTTTTTGTAAATCTCCCCCAATAGCGTATAATGTTCCACTTAAAAAATCCACTATTCGCTTTGCTTGATCAGGCGTCACTCTTTTTAAGTTTACAACCACTGCATTACGTTCTTTCAAATAATCAGCAATTTGTTGAGATTCTGAATAAGCACGTGGCTCTAACAAAATCATTTTTGAACCAGCAGCACCATTATCTGTTTGATAAGAGCTGCGAGTCGTAGAATAAAATTCTTCTTCTACTGGTGTTTCAACAAACTCTTCTTCCTCGTCTCCCCCAAATATAGTTTTTAATTTATCTAATGCCATAAATTTTCCTCCATTTACTATTTTATCAATCTTATTTTACCACAAATATATAAAAAGAAAAAGTACAAAAGTAGCTTTTTTATATTATTGATACCAAATAGTCGCTAAATCAACATTATTACTATTTGGTGCAGGGTTTGGAAACTCCACGTGCATTGAAATTGGTATTTTAAATGCACTACCAAATGCTATACAATTTCCTGGCTGCAAGCTTTTTAATTGTTGTACTACTTCAGATGATATATTTGGAACCATTTCTTTTATATATTGCAAATCTTTTGGATGTAGTGTTCTCAAAATTATAAAGTTTGAACATTGTGATATTGCAGTATCCGATAACTCAGATGGTCGTTGAGTAATCAAAGCCAAAAACACACCATATTTACGACCTTCTTTTGTAATTCTATCAAAAATATTATATCCTAATATGTCAATATCTTTATCATTTTGAACATATCGGTGAGCTTCTTCAATAATAATATGAAAAGGTATACTACCCCTACTATTGTTTTCTACGGCTAAACTAAAGAGCATTTTAGATAAAATCTTTGTAATTACTTTAGCCAATCTATCATCGACATAATTAATATTAAAATTAACAATTTGACATTTATTTCCAGTTAAACGATCCGTCAGTAGTTCTCTCACATAACTATTTCTATCAGTGTATTCTGGATATTCAAAATACTTACGATTTGGACTGTTTGCTAATGTATGCAATCTAACACTTAGTACATTTGCAAAGTCATATACTTTTTCACTTTTTAAAATTCCCTCGGATATTAGTGCAAATTCTAGCGCCTCTTCTAGATTTGTTAAATTATAAAAGCATTGACTGCTTGTAGTAGAATCATCTTGATCAAATTCTTTATGGATAAAACTTCTTATGAACTCAGTAACCAATTCAATTTCTTGAAATTTCCCGGTTTTGTCTATATATAAACACTGTTTTAATGTTCGTACGTAACCAGGTTGCACTATTTCTGTTTCCAAATTTAACTCTTCTGTATTGAATTTGGTAAGAATGGCCGTTACCTGGTCTCTTATTTTTGTCGAATTTGCACCACTTAGTAAAATGTCTTCTAGTGCTCTAGCTATAATGTCATTTTTGTGTTTGATTGTTTCTGCAGAATCACCTGTTAATATTGGAACAAGTTTTAGCGTTTTTTCTAGTATTGGTAATTGATTAGGATTGGTTACATCTAATAAAAGTGCTAGATCATCAACATCCATTAACCATGTTGGGATATGAATAATTTCAGAGTCAGCTGAGGTAACATTGGTTGTATATGTTTTATATAATATACTAGCATTTTTATCCTTTAAGTTGCTGAAAGCGTTTGTGTATTCACCAAATGCATCGAATAGAAATATATTTGCTTTTACTGGTGTATATGATGTTGAAGTAAATAATTTTTGTAATATGCTTGCGACGGTGCAACTCTTTCCGGAACCACTATTGCCTAAGATAGCAAAATGATTACTAAAAAAATCATTTATACTGGCATTAATTCGGTAGTTCTGGTAAATGTTGGAATATCCAAAAAATGTTTGACCTTGTGATGGAGTTTGAGGTCCTAGTACATATTCAAGTTCTTCCAGTGAAATTATACGGACATTTGATTTAAACGATGGCTTTGAGGAAAATCCTGGTAAAAATTTTTTTTCTTTAAGTTCACCAACGATATTAACAACCATTTGTTGTTTGTTAACCTTAACTATCTCACCAACGATTTTTTTTGTTTCATCTTCAAATATTACATGTAAGTTTATTAGGTTGGTTTGATTGCTGATATCTATGTTTAAATTTATAAAGACTTGGTTATCAATAATTTCAACTATATTGCCAAGCATAATAACACCTTCCTATTCTGTACAAAATTATAACATATATTGGTTAAAAATAAAAGTTTTTTGATAATTTCCCTAAAAAAGAGTAAATTTTTTCGCAATAAATATGCTGATATCCGTCTATTTTTCTTTTCTATTTATGTTAAAATCTATATAAGAATAAAAGGCGGCATGAGTAATGAATAAAAGAAAGAAGAAAATTAAGAAAAAGACAAAGATTTAGTTAAGAAATTATATTCTATTATTAATAAATATCTTACTAAACTATTAGATATGTTTGATAATTTAACGGATACTAGAAATCAAAGTTATACAACTTATAAAATGAAGACAATTTGTGTAATTAGATTGTTTGGGCTTTTATGTGGATTAACTACCATGACTGATATTTCTTCTGATGATTTTAACTATGATAATTGTATGAAAAATCTATCTAAGATTTGTAATCAAGATTTAGAAGAACTTCCCTACTGGGAAACTATTCAAGACGTTTTTATAAATATTAATACTGATGAATTAATAAATATACAAAAATATATTGTAAAAGCTTTAATTTGCTCAAAAATGTTTGATAGATATAGATTTAATGGATGTTTTCAATTATTATTTGACGGCACCGGTTTATCTAATCATGATTACAATCTTAATAATAACTGTCTTATCAGGAAACATAAAGATGGTAAAATTTCATATTATAAATATGTTCTAGGATGTAAGTTAGTTGTTGGTAATATAGTCATTAGTTTAGATTCTGAATTCATTGAAAATAAAAAGATGTTAACTGAAAAACAAAAATAAGATTGTGAAACTAATGCTTTTAAGAGAATGATTAAACATATTAAAAAGAATTATCCTAAATATAAGTTCATTATTACTGGAGATGGTCTTTATGCTACTTCTCCAATTATTAAACTATGTAAAAAGTATAATTGGTATTATATTTTTAATTTAAAACCCGACAGATTAAAAGAAATAAATGAAACTTTTGAAGATAATATTAATTATAAAAATGAAACTACTCTCAAAGATTATTATTTATCTACTAATATTGAATATAAAGGTAATATATTATCAGCTTTTAAATTTATAGAAACAAAAAAGAAGAAAAACACTACTTTTAGATACATTAGTAATTTATGTGTTAAAGATTCTAATATTAAAGAAATTGTCTCTATAGGAAGAAAAAGATGGAAAATAGAAAATGAAGACTTCTATAATCAAAAACATAGGACATTCAACATATCACATTTAAGTAGTCGAAATGATACAGCTATGAAAAATCACTATTTCTTTATACAATTTGCTCATACAATAAGACAATTATTGGAACAAGGTAATTTATTAAAAAAATCATTAAAACTCAAAATAAAAGAAGTAAGTAAACTCCTACTAAAAGCACTTACCTCAAAACCCTCAGATCTTAACAACTTAGAAACAAACTTTCAGTTAAGATTTGATGATTAAATTATAACATTAATGTTCTTTGAAATCATCACTTTTTTTATTTTTTTAACTTAACCTGTAAAACGGTCTTTTTGTGGTGTTATAAAAACTATAATTTTTGAGAAGAAAAAATAGATAAATTTAGTTTTCACTAAATATTACCTATTTTTATTCTATTTATTAATTTTACTCTTTTTTACTGATAATTTCTATATTTTATATTAATATAATAATTATTTTTTCTTATAATCTAAGAA
>URHJ01000017.1 GCA_900547465.1 uncultured Mycoplasmatota bacterium
AGAAAAGTAACTTCCTTCTACATCTATTATTGTAAAAAGAAATTACTTTTCCCTATATTTATTTTGAATTTTTACTTTCATCTTCTAATGACTTATAGTATTGATATCTCTTTTGAGCATTCTCTTTATTTTTCTCTAACAATTCTTTATGATTTTTGTTAATTTTTTTTAAGGAACGATATCTATCTTCACCAGCAATAAATTCATAATACTTATCAAAATCAGCTTTAGAATCAACTTTAAATGACTCATCTATAGGATTATAATGGAATAATGGGAAATATCCTGAAGTTACAGCATCTTTTTCTTCATTTAATGAATTAGACATTCCCTTAATAATTCCTTGAGCAATACATGGTGCATAAGCAACTATAATAGAAGGACCATCATACTTTTCAGCTTCTAACATAACCTTAATAGCTTGAGATGGATTAGCCCCTAAAGATATTGATGCTACATAAACATGTGGATAGGTAAGAGCTATTTTTAATAAATCCTTTTTTGCTGTTTTCTTACCATTAGAAGCAAATTTCGCAACAGCGCCTTCTCTAGTAGATTTAGAAGATTGACCACCAGTATTTGAATACACTTCAGTATCTAAAACTAATATATTAACATTCTCACGACTAGCTAAAACATGATCAATACCGTTATAACCGATATCATAAGCCCAACCATCTCCACCTACTAGCCAATAAGATCTAGGTGCAATAAACTCCTTCAAATCAAGTAGATCAGGAACTTTAGTATGATCAATTATATTAAGTAAATTATCGGCAGTCTCCTCATTAACTTCATCTAAGTATGCCTTATAAGTAGCTTGCTCACTCTTCTTAACTTCCTTTATATTGTTTTTGATTAAAGTAGAAATACGATTTTTCATCGCAACATCAGCAATCTTCATACCATAACCAAATTCAGCATTATCCTCAAATAAAGAATTAGCCCAAGGAACAGAATACGGAGAGTTAGGAGCACTAGCACCATAAATAGATGAACATCCAGTAGCATTACTAATAACTAATTTATTACCAAAAAGTTGAGTTAATAGTTTTAAATAAGCAGTTTCACCACAGCCACTACAAGCTCCAGGAAATTCAAACTTAGGAGTTTTAAATTGACTTCCCTTTACAGTAGAAACAGGCATAACATCTTTTTCACTAACTTCATTAAATAAGTATTGGTAAACTTCTTTATAATTAGTAGCTTCCATAGTTTTCTTATCTAACATAGTAAGAGCTTTCTTACCCTTTTTACCAGGACAAACTTCTTCACATAAACCACAACCAGTACAATCAGACATACTAACACCAATCATAAATTTTAAATCTTGATCTTTAATATTTGCCGGAATCAATTTATTACGAACAGCCTCAGGAGCATCCATCTCTTCAGCCGCATTAAGTAAAAATGGTCTAATAACCGCATGAGGACAAACTAAAGAACATAAATTACATGATATACAATTCTCACTATTATAACAAGGAAGTCTATCAGCTATATTCCTCTTTTCAAATTTAGTAGTACCAGCATCAAATGTACCATCAGGATTCTTAATAAAAGAAGAAACAGGTAACTTATCTCCCTCCATAGAATTCATAATTTCGAACATATTCTTTTTCTTTTCTATTTCTTTATCATAATCTACATCAGGTATTTTAACTTTAGTACAACTACCAACACTAGCATCAATAGCCGCAATATTCTTTTCAATTATATTTCCACTCTTATTACTAAATCTTACCTTTATACTATTTTTTATCTCACCAACCGCAAAATTAAAATCAATAACCTTACCAAGTTTAAATATTAAAGCCTCCATTATAGCACTAATCTTACCAGGGATTCCATTATCCATCGCAATCTTAGATGCATCTACGATATAAAATTTAACATGCTTATTTTGTAGAATCTGCTTATCATGAACAGACATAGCTTTCAATACTTCCAAAGAATTCATAGAAGTATTTAAAAGGAAAATACCATTATTCGCAATCTTATCTAACATTCTAATTTTAGATAAATATGTATCCTTAGTGCAAACAATCAAAGAAGGTTTTTCAACATAGTATGTAGACCTGATTGCATCTTTAGAAAATCTTAAATGAGAA
The DNA here is from genome assembly GCA_900547465.1 of uncultured Mycoplasmatota bacterium. Taxonomy (GTDB): domain Bacteria; phylum Bacillota_I; class Bacilli_A; order RF39; family UBA660; genus UMGS995. The sequence continues at coordinate 2,112 of URHJ01000017.1, forward strand.
ACTGTAAATCCACCACTCTTTTTAGAATCATATTGAAAATATCCTTGAACATAAGCCCTTGTATGATTACCAGTTATTTTCATTAAATCTTTAGTAGCAGAAACCATTCCATCACTACCATAACCATATACCAAGAATTCTACTTGTTTTGAAGGTAATTTAAATTTTTCATCATACTTAATAGATAAATTAGTAATATCATCATCTATACCAACTGTAAAATTAGAATGAACATCTCTAGTATCTAAAAAGTCATAAACACCCTTAATCATTGCTGGAGTAGTATTTTTAGAAGATAATCCATAACGACCACCTACTACTAAAACTTTAGCTTCAGCTTCTTTTATAACTTTAGAAACATCTAGATAAAGTGGTTCACCATTACTTCCTGCTTCTTTAGTACGATCCAAAACAGCAATCTTCTTAACTGTTTTAGGAAGTACTTTTAAGAAATATTTAGAACTAAATGGTCTATATAAATGAACTTCAATAAGACCAATATTTTGTTTTTTATTATTAGACAAATAGTCAATTGTCTCACGAATAGTTTCACAAACAGATCCCATTGCTACAATAACTTTAGTAGCATTAGGACTTCCATAATAAGTAAACGGAGCATATTCTCTACCAGTTATTTTACCTATCTCTTCCATATAAGAATTAACAATATCAGGTAATTTATCATAATATTCATTTCTAACTTCAGTAGCTTGGAAATAAACATCTTCATTTTGACTAGTACCACGTGTCACTGGATGCATTGGATTTAAAGCTCTATTTCTAAACTCTTTTAAAGCTTTTTGATCAATAAGAAGTTTAACATCATCTGGATCAACACAATCTATCTTTTGAAGTTCATGACTTGTACGGAACCCATCAAAAAAGTTAATAAATGGCACTCTTCCTTTTATTGTAGACAAATAACTAACATTAGTTAAATCCATTACCTGTTGAACAGAAGAACTTGCTAAAATAGCAAAACCAGTTGATCTAGCCGCATAAATATCTTGATGATCACCAAAAATTGATAATGCATGAGTAGCCAAACTTCTAGCTGCTACATTTATAACACAAGGTAATAACTCCCCTGCTATTTTATACATATTAGGAAGCATTAGTAAAAGTCCTTGACTTGCAGTATAAGTAGAAGTCATACAACCAGCCTGTAAGGAACCATGTACCATTCCAGCTGCACCAGCTTCACTTTCCATCTCAACAACTTTAACAGGAGTACCAAAATAATTAAGCTTCCCCTCATTAGCCCATTTATCAGTAAACTCTGCCATAGGAGATGCTGGGGTAATTGGATAAATACCAGCTACCTCTGTAAAATTATATGAAACATAACTACAAGCTTCATTACCATCCATTATCTTCTTCATAAAAAATCCCTCCTAAGAATTATATATAACTATTACTTATTATATACTAATTTTTACACAAAAAAAAGTGGAAACCACTTTTTATCTAGATTTAGCTTCAATTCTTCTCCTACAATATTTACAAGTTCCAATATTACTAGTTAACATATTATCTGCACCACAATAAGGGCAATGAACAACATGTGTATTTTTAAGAGCTTCTCTTTTTTCCTGCATTTTCATATCATTTTCTTTTCTAATCTCAAAATTTTTCTTTTCTCTATCAGATATATAAGAACTAATAAATAACTCTAATTTATTAAAGATACTACTAAATAATGAAAATAAAACTAAAAATATTACTCCAACTGTTATTAATAACTTACTATAATTAACTAAATTAATACTATATATCTTAGAATCAAATATTTTAAAGCTATCTAAAAACTTAAAATTAAATATACTTGATAGCTTTATAATACCACTAGGAAGAACAATTAAAAGTCCCAAACAAATTAATAAGATTGGTAAAAATATTTTACTTCTATAACTATAAACATAATATCTTAGTAAAATCAAACATATCCCCAAAAATGGAAGAAAATAAAGAAAAATCAAAATAACAGGTATACTACAAAGTAATCTTATAAATAAATTATTTCTCATCTTTATCTCCATTACTATCATTAATAAATCCATTCACTAAAGTATTACCAGCAATCGAGTCAAATATTTTTCCTGTTGTACTTTGATTACTAAGACTCGTATTATTTGCACCATTAATTCTAGAATTAGTTAGACCTGTTCTCTTAGTAACAAAACTATCTACTTTTCTTAAATTAGACATATTAGTTTTAGTTTCAGTTTCATATTTATGTCTTGCATTAGTATTACGATATTTTATAAATATAATTAAAAAATAAAGAATACCAGTAAATAAAAATATAAAGTTATAATCTGAATCTATATTAACAGCAGCAATAATACCTAATATTTCAATAATACAAGAAATTAATAATAATTTAGGCATATGTATTGGCACACTACCCATAACCTCTTTAGTTCTAGCATTAACTGCCACATAATGTAACATTTTTTTATTACCATTAACCTGCTGATAACTATATAACCATACAGGTAAATAAGCAGCCTTCCATTGTTGACCCTTAATATTTAACTCTTCACTAGACCAACTAACACCACGATCATAATTTTTCAAAGTATCATTCGCAGCAAAACGTGCAATATCTTTAGATTGGTTATTGACCAAATCACTTAATTGTTCTATGTTGGTGTCTCTTTTTTCAGAAGTATACCCTTTTAAGTAATTAGAATTAAATTTAACACAATTTTCAATATCAAAAGGCATAATAGAATTAATAATATTATTAGTTTTTTCAGCATTCTTATTAAGTTTATCTGCACTAGATTCAACAGTCAAACCATTAATAGTTAAATCAAACTCTCTTTCAACATTATACAAATCAGCATCATAATAAGTTCTGGAATCATCACCACTACCTCTTGTATATCGTCTTACCAAATGTTCACCCTGTCCTATTAATTTAGCATGAGAATTAACATCAACAACCATATAAGGAAAATATACCCCCATTATATTTTCAGTTGTAAATTCTTGCTTAAATTTAGGATGAGCAAAAAACTTTCTTCTACCTACAAATTTTTCTATTTGACTTTTAGCAACATCTTTTGAAATAGCAAATGGAAGTAAAACATCTGGAACACTACCATTTGGTATTTGTTCATTAACAGATAAAGTATTCCTACACCAATGACATCTAGCTTGAGTAGAAGAAGCCGTATCAATAACGACTTCTGCCCCACAGCTACTACACTTAAAAGTAACGATATCACTACAGTCAGCAGCAATATCCTGTGCTCCAGAACCTATAACTTGTCCTTCTAACTTAGTAATATCATCTTGCATTCCTGTAACTTTCAAAGATTCAAATTCATGCCTACAAAAATTACAACGTAACTTTCCACTATTAATATTAAGTGAAATATCAGTAGCACCACATTTAGGACATTTTTCTTGCCCATTTTTAGAATCTATATCAGTTTTAACAACAGTAACTGATTCATTATCTAAATTACTATCTTGCATACTAAATTCCTAATAAACTCTTTTTCTTAGCATCAAAATCTTCTTGTGAAATAACACCTGCATCTAATAATTCTTTAGCTTTTTTTAATTCTTCATATGGATCAGAAGCTGGTTGAACAGACTGTTGAGGTTGAGTTTGTTGTTGAGCCCCATTAACATTAATAAATGGATTTTGATTTGCATCAGCAGATTGTACTACACCTTGCGCCATTCCACCTGCAGCATTCATTCCCATACCCATAAATGCCATTGAAGCACCTCCACCATTCGGATTTTCTCCAGCAGCTTGAATACCACGAGCAACAGATTGTTGCATAAATGAATTACCTCTAGCACCTGATAAAGCATCTGCCTTTTTAACATCTTTAAGAAGTTCTTTAGTATCCTCGTCATATTCAATAGCAAGAATTGCTGTACTAGCAATTTCTAAACCTCTATTTGACTTCCATTGATAAGCTTCTTCAACAGCTTGACTCATAGCAGCTGCAAATCCAAGTTGATCACTTTGAATCTTAGAAATTCTATTACCTCTACTTGGATCATTAGTATATTTTGAAAATGCTGCTGACAAAGTACCAACTACTTCATTAAATAATTGCTCACCAGCTTGATTATCCATATCTGCAAAATCAAATACTTGAGCATTTGGTGCCAAATATGAAGCAGGTACAAAATTCTTAACAAATAGTAATGGATCAACTATTTTCAAAGTATATGTACCACGAGTAACAGCCCCAACTTGTGTATTTAAATATGCATCGTCCCAATAAATTTCAGATTGAGTTCCAAATTTATTATCAGGAATCTCTTTTAAATTAACATAAAATGCTAATTGTTGAGAACCAGGTTGTCCACCAAATTTAAATCTATCCCAAGATTGTCCAATTGTTGATGCTAAAATTCCATCTCCACTAAAAAATGACTTAGAATTAGGATCATCGCTTCTATATTCAAATCCTCCAGCTTCAGCTATCATTCCTGTAATTTGTCCATCTTGTACAGTAATTAATGCAGTTCCCTCTGGAACAATTATTTTACTTCCATTAGTAATTATATTTTCTGAACCCTTTGTATTTTCACCACGTCCAGCATTCACACCATGTGGTACTGCTTGAAATAATGCAGCAGTAGCTGGCACTCCATCTCTAGGACCATAAAAATCCTTCCATTGATCAGCAAAAGTACCACCTAAGGCACCAGAAAATGCTTTAATAAATCCCATAAAATTACCTCTTTTCCTATTTTTATCAATAGATAGCAATCTACCATCTAATTTGAGTATATCATATATAAATAAATAATTGTACAATTTTAAAGCCATTTTACATCAACAAAACAAAAATAAGAGGAAACCTCTTATTTTACTAAATATAATTATCAGCTTTTTGTTCCATAAAACTTTGTGGATGTTTACATACAGGACATACTTCTAAAGCATCTTTACCAGTATAAACATAACCACAATTACGACAAATCCAAATCTTATCTCCATCTTTATGGAATACTCTTTCATCTTTAATATTTTGAAGTAATTTTAAATATCTTTCTTCATGATGCTTCTCAATTTCACCAACTTTTTCAAATAAATCGGCAATACGATCAAAACCTTCTTCTTTTGCTACTTCTGCAAACTCTTTATACATATCAGTCCATTCAAAGTTTTCACCACTAGCAGCATCTTCCAAATTAACAATTGTATCTGGAATAACTCCACCATTTAATTCTTTAAACCATAATTTAGCATGCTCTTTTTCATTATTTGCAGTTTCTTCAAAAATAGCTGCAATTTGTTCATAACCATCTTTCTTAGCTTTGCTTGCATAATAAGTATATTTATTTCTTGCTTGAGATTCCCCAGCAAAAGCCTTTAATAAATTTTCTTCTGTCTTACTTCCTTTTAATTCCATAATAACCTTCCTTTTTCTCCTACTTCTCATCACTTAAACAATTACTACAAACTCCATAAAACAACACAGAACTACTATCTATTTTTACATTATGTTTTTTTTCAATCAAACTCTTATCAAAATAAGATTCATCAAAAACATCGTACAGTTTTAAGCATTTATAACAATACAAATGATAATGAGGATTTTTAATATAATCATAATGATCTATTCCAACAGAAATTTTAGTAAGAATCCCTTCTTCACATAATTTAGAAACATTACGATAGACAGTAGCTTGTCCTATAGAACTATCAACTGTTGTTACTTTTTCACACAATTCTTGAATAGTAGGATGACTTCTATCATTCTTCATAATATCTAAAATAACATTCATCTGTTTAGTATTTCTTCTTTTCATATAAACCTCTATTGATAATCATTATCAATTATAATTATATCATCATACCCAAAAATGTCAATAGTTTAATAGCTATTTATAATGATGAAACATCAGCACATGATGGAGTATTATAATCAGTCTTATATATAATTTTAGAACTATTAGATTTAGCTTTTATCAATAAATATGGAGAATAACTAGTATCTTTAGCACCAAAAACATAAACTCTAGAATCATTAGAAATATCTTCACCTGTTTGATTATATTCTTGTATTAGTTTATTTTCAACCAAAGTTTTATATGTTATATAATAACATGCTGTATCAGAGGAACTACTCCACATATCTCTACTATATTGATCAACATAAAGTTTAGCCCCAGTAACTAAAACTTGCTCATAAGTTTGATATCTTTTATTTCTATTTCTAGTCTGTAAACTAGTAATAGAACCATACGCAATCCCTGTAATAATTCCCATAATCGCAATAGTAACAATAACTTCTATTAATGTAAAACCTTTATTATTCATCTAAATCACCTAACTTAATTATAAACAAGAAAAAATATAAAACAAGAAAAATTTATCAATTTTTACTTTAAGTACCAAAAAAAAATATATATCATATGTTATTATAGGTGATTATCATGAACTTTAAAGGTCCTAAACACAATTTCTTTTGCAGATGTAATTACTGCAAACAAAAAAGAAGAAGTAGTCTCTTCTATTTATCTTTAATTTTGATTTTTTTAATAATTACTTTCTACCAAGCACTTATACTAATATTTATCACAACTAAATTAAATGCCATAATCTTATTTATTGAATTCTTATTCATCTTCTTTCTTGGTTTTTTCATTTTCCTTTAATATAAAATCACGAGTCTTTGTAACATAACGAACAAAAAAATATGTATTTTCACTATTACTATAATGATTAGAACCCCATTTTAATTTTCCAGGAATTGATATTAATGACAAAAAAAGTAAATATTCATCTTCCGTATATAAGAATTTTGATTGATAAATATCGAATAAAGTAGACATTTCAACATTCATATAATCATGCTTATAAAAATATATAAAATCATAAATAGGAATACCTCTACTAGATTCTTCCCAACTAATTAAACTTTTATTATCACCTATTAATAGATGTTCTAAACAAGGCTTATTATGTAATAGAACTACTCTTTCTTTTTTCTTTTCACTTTTTTTCTTGTACCATTCTTCTAAACGTTCTCGAGAAAAATTCAAAGCAGAATAAACAAAAGATATATTTCGAATCAATAAATATTCCTCAGGACTCATATATACCTTTTGTTCTATAATATCCTGCAATTCGTGATAATAAGTATCAAGATAAGTAATCTCTCCTAAAGTATCTTCATAAATTTTTTTTACATCATCCATACTAACTTCTCTATAATAAGTTGTTTTATTATGTAATAAACTAAGAATATATACAAGCTCTATTCCTTTCTCAGGAACAGGTATATCAACTTCTTCAATATATGGATATATATCATAATCATTAACACTATCAAAATCTAATAAATAAGGAAAATTTCTATTATCTAAATAAGAATATAATCGTAAATCATCAAGGAACTTATTCTTTATCACATACTTACCTCTATTAGTATCAATAATACTAATATTCCCCTTTTTTTGATAAGATCTAATACTTAAATCATTCTTATCCAAAAAAGCTTCTATCTTATTCATTAGTACTAGGTATAATTAACTTACTACCGATCTCTAAGTTATCTAAATCATTATATTCACATAATTCTTCCCTAGTTATCTTATATTTATCTAAAACTTTATCTAAAGTATCTTCCCTTCTAAATATATAAACTGAATAAGTAGTAAAAGTTTCTTCTGCACTATCTAGTGAAGCAAACAAAGAACCAATATCAGAAGAATTATTATCATTAGCTTCTTTTTCTTCTTTAACTTTTTCATCAATCTTATTAATAGTAACAACCTCCTCTACACTCTTATCATCATCTACTTCTTCTCTTTCTACATCTGTATTTAAATCTTTAATATCTTCTTTAATAGGTATTTCAATTTCTTTATCTTCTTTTTTATCACCATCACATTCTCTCTCATCATCATCTAAAACTTCAACATCATCTTCTTCTAAAACAACTTCTTCTACTCCCTCAACTAAAACATCAATATTACATTTTAATGTATCTTCATTCACAACTTCATATGTAAAGTCATCAATTGAAATTTTACAAGTCTCTAAATCAAGTCTCTCAGATAAATCTATTTCAGTTGGAATTTCATAAGAAAACTTTTCTTCTAAAGTAGATGCCTCTGTCATTTTATAAGTACCTGATATAACAAAATTCCCCTTAACTGAACTAGAATCAGCGAACTTTAATGTATGATCTAGGGCAATTGATGTAACTTCTCCTATCATACTTGAAAAAGCTATTTCTTTTTCAAAAGATATTATTTTTTTCATATAATCCCTCACTTTTCTTTAAATAATATGAAAAAAAAAGAATACTTATGCATTCTTTTTAGTAACAAATAACTTATTATAAATCTCTTCGTAATTAGAAACAAAATTAAATTCTATATCACTTCTGACTTCTTCTGGTATATCATCTAAATCTTTTTCATTTTCTTTTGGTAAAAATATAGTTCTAATTCCAGAGCGATGAGCACCAATAACTTTCTCTCTAAGACCACCGATTGCTAAAACCTTACCACGTAAAGTAATTTCACCAGTCATTGAGATCGTACTATCAACTTGTACATTCTTAAGAAGCGAAACTAAAGCCGTGGCTAAAGCAATACCAGCACTAGGTCCATCTTTATTTACAGCTCCCTCTGGTACATGAATATGAATATCATTTTTCTCAAGTAAATCTCTATTAATTCCAAACTTATCTGCATTAGATTTTATATATGAAAGTGCAATTCTAGCAGACTCCTGCATTACTTCACCCAAACTACCAGTAAGTATAAAGTCCCCCTTACCAGAATAATAAGAAACCTCTATTGGTAAGATATCTCCACCAAAGATAGTATAGGCCATACCATTAACAACACCAATTTGACCCTCTGTATCTTTTGACATATAGTAATACTTTTTCTTTCCCAAATACTCTTCTAATGACTGAGAAGAAACAGAACAAAAAGTAAATGTTGAATCTAAAAGAAGTTTTTTTACTATCTTTCTTAAAATAGTCGCAATGACTCTATCAAGTGAACGAACACCAGCCTCTTTCGTATAATATCTAATCATATTTAATATTGCATCATCTTCAAATTGTACCTGTAACTCAGTAAGTCCATGTTGTTCAAGTTCTTTTGGAATTAAATAATTTCTAGCTATATCTAGTTTTTCATATTCTGTATAACTAGATAACTCTATTATTTCTAATCTATCTAGAAGCTCATATGGTATCTGTTCTACATAGTTAGCCGTCGCAATAAACATAACCTGAGATAAATCAAAATCTTCTTCTATGTAATGATCAGAAAATTTAGAATTCTGTTCTGGATCTAAAACCTCTAATAAACTACTTGCAGGATCACCTTTCATATCTTTTCGCATTTTATCTATCTCATCTATGATAAAAACCGGATTAGTAGTTCCTGCTTTTCTAATGCCTTGAATAATTCTACCAGGATTAGCTCCTACATAAGTTCTTCTATGACCAATAATTTCAGCTTCATCATTGATACCACCAACACTAATTTTACAACAACTACGATTCAAACTCTTCGCAATTGATAAGGCTAAAGAAGTTTTACCAACACCAGGAGGACCAACTAAACATAGAATCGGACTACGTAGATTATTAGTATTTTGTTTAACTGCTAAATACTCTAAGATACGAGATTTAACCTCATCTAAACCATAATGAGATGAATCCAAAACTCTCTTTACAGAATTCAAATCTTCTACATCTTTAGTAAATTTAGACCATGGAAGATTAAGCATCCAATCTAAATAATCTCTAATGGTACCAAGCTCAGGAGAATTAGAATTAGTACTTTCATATCTAGAAATTTCTTTTCTAATCTTCTCCTTTACTTTAGAACTACATTTTAATTTTGAAAGTTTATATTTTAAATTCGCAACTTCATCTTCTTTTGTATTAACATCACCAAGTTCTCTTTGAATCATTTTTATCTTTTCTCTCAAATAAAATTCTTTCTGAGTCTCAGATAATTCTTGTTCTACATCACTTTCTATTTTAGCTTCTAATTCAACTACTTTTAATTCTTGATTCATATCAAATATTAATAATTTAGAACGTTTAACTGGATCAGCCTCAACAATATATTTTTTCTTAATATCATAAGAAAAAGGTAAATAAGCTGCAATTAAATCACATAAATCACTCAAATTAGAAACACTAGAAATCTTATTTATAACTGCATTACTCATATAAGGAACACTAGATATATATTTATCTAATGATTTAACTAAAATCTTAGAATAAGCATCATCATCACTATTGTCATATAAATCTAGATCAGCAATAGATGCTTCATAATAATTATTAGCCTCATAATAATTAGTAACTTTTACTCTTCTTTTACCAGATAAAACTATTCTAGTCTTACCATTAGGTACATCTAATTTTAATTTAATTTCACCAACAACACCAATATTCGGAAAAGATGTAATATCTTTTAAATCATTAATAGGATTAATTAACAATATCTCTTTATTCTTAGACTCTTCTGCCAAAGATAAAATCTCTCTATCTACAGAATCATCACACTCTATACGAACTTCACTATTAGGAAATAAAACCATATCTTGAACAAGTAAAACTAGAAAACGTTCATCATTCATATTGTCCACCTCCTAAAAAGTAATACTTCTTACTATTATAAATTAAATAAAAAAAATTACAAGCAAAATAGATAAAATTTCAAAGAAAAAAGACATATATAAATGTCATTTTTCTATTTATTAAATTCCTTTAATGAATCAATAGTCTTACGCATTTCTAAATCATATTGAATCATATCAAGACCACCAAATTGTTTTAAGAATTCTTCTTTTTCCATTTGATATTTTTCTGCTAAACTAGCTGCTTCTTTTTCTACTTCTTCTTCTGTTACTTCAATCTTTTCTAGAGTCATAATTTCTTCTAACATTAAACGATATAAAACATTAGAGTAAGCTTCTTTTTCTAATTGATTTCTTAAATCAGCTTCAGTAGTTCTACTAAATTGATAATATAAATCTAAGCTAATCCCTTGCATTCTCATATTTTCTTCAAAACGCTTCATTAAACGATCAATTTCTTCATTTACCATTTCTTCAGGTATATCAACTTCTACATTCTTAGAAACTTCTTCCAAAATCTTATCAACATAGTTATTTTCAGCTTCCATTTCTTTTCTAGCTTTAATTGATTCTTCAATTTCTTTTTCAAGCTTTTCTTTAGAATCAACACCTTCCATACCTAGATCTTCAAAGAATTCCTCATCTAACTCACGAGTTTGTTTTTCTTTAATTTCATTTACCTTAACTTTAAATACAACAGCTGCTCCTGCTAAATCCTTAGCACCATAATCTTCAGGGAAAGTTAAATTAATATCCTTTTCTTCTCCAACTTTCATTCCAATTACTTGATCTTCAAATCCTGGAATAAATGTATTAGAACCAATTTCTAAAGAATAGTTTTCTCCTTTTCCACCTTCAAATGCTACACCATCTTTAAATCCTTCAAAATCAATAACTGCAACATTACCAGATTCAACTTTACCATCTTTTGTTACAAGTTCAGTATATTTTTCTAATACATGAGAAAGTTCATGTTCAATTTCCTCTTTAGTAACTTCTACTTTTTCTTTTTCAATCTTTAATCCCTTATATTTCTTTACGTTTACTTCTGGTTTAGTAATGATCTTAAATACAAATTCAACACCATCTTCATCAATACCACCTAAGTTGACATCAGGTTGAACAACAGGAACTAATTTATTTTCTTCCATTACCTTCATATAAGCATCTTGTAATACATAATCAGCTGCTGGTATGAATAAAGATTCCTTACCATAATGTTTTTCATAAACATCTCTAGGAACTTTTCCTTTTCTAAAACCATCAACTACTGTATCACGTTTTTTATCATTAAAAGCTTTATCTAATGCTTTTTTCCATTCTTCTCCTTCAATTTTTATAGTAATCTCATGTACATTTTTACTTTGTTTTTTTTCTTCTTTCGCTTTTGCCATAATATCCCTCCAACACGTTATATTATAACCTATAATATATCATTTAACAAGCAAAAGTTTTCAAAAAAAAATAACCAAAAGGTTATTTTACTTCTTTAATTTCAACTTCATAGCTTCCATTTGGAGATTCAACTGTAACAACATCCCCAACTTTATGATTCATCAAAGCTTGAGCAATCGGAGATTCATTAGAAATCTTACTTTCAAATGGATCAGCTTCTTGACTACCAACTATTTCATATTCATCTTCATCATCATCATCTATATATTTAATAGAAACAGTACTACCTAATCCAACAGTTCCATTATCATTCTTAGTAATTATTGAAACATTTTCTAACATTTTTTCAATAGTTTTAATTCTACCTTCAATAACAGCCTGCTCATTACGCGCAGCATCATAATCTGCATTTTCTGATAAGTCCCCTAAAGATCTAGCCTCTTTAATAGATTGTATATTTTCAGGACGCTTAACATTTATTAAATTATCTAATTCTTTCTTTAATTCATCTAATCCCTCTTGAGTTAAATAAACTGTTTTACTATTGTTTGCCATAATAATTTCACCTCTTAATTAACACTGCCTAAAATAATACTATAAAACATCAATTTTGTCAATGACATTTTACTCCAAATTTACTAAAGTATACACATAATTTATGAAGAAATTAGAAAAAAATGCATAATTTTAACTATTTTTATAAAATGTAACTTGATTCAAGAAAAATTCATCAGTCATACCACTAATAAAATCAATAACAATTCTTTCATTACTAGTATTTTCTATATAATCTCTAGATTGTTTATTTAAAAATATTTCATAAATAACATTACTATAATCTTTATTATTTAATGCATCTAAATACTCCTCAAAAATTCTATTCATACCATTTTGATAATAAAGATATTCATCATCAGTAATTGCTTTAGCATATATCTCTTTATAATTAAATTTCTTTAATTTCATTAAAGCTTCATATACAGAAGGAGACATTTCTATATAGTCTTTATCAATACTATTTTCTATAATAGATAAAATTAATGTATTTACAATTTCTTTATTAGTATTTCCTAAAACATCTGTAATTTCTTTAGGAAGATTTTCTCTTTCAAAAAGTCCTAAGTTAATCGCATCTTCTATATCTCTACCAATATAAGCAATAACATCTGATATTCGAACAACACAGCCCTCAAGTGTCATAGGAGAATACTTTTTAGACTTTTCTAAATCTTTATAACACTCCCTATATTCTCTTAAGAATTCTTCTTTATCTTTTTTCATTGGCACATATCTTGGGCTTAACATTTCTCCATTATGACATAAAATACCATCTAAAGTTTGAATAGTTAAATTCTGACCATTACCAAAGTTATCAACATACATAAAATTTCTAACCCCTTGAACATTATGAGCAAAATATTCTCCTAAATACTTTAAAGAAATTTCATTAAGCATAGCTTCTCCAGCATGTCCTAAAGGAGTATGCCCAATATCATGTCCCAAAGAAATAGCTTCTATCAAATCTTCATTAAGTTTTAAAGCCCTTCCAATAGTTCTCGCAATCTTACTAACCAATTGAACATGAATAATTCTCTTTGAAATATGATCATTATTTTTAAATGAATAAACCTGTGTCTTATCATCATATCTAGTATAACTAAGTGAATGAATTATCCTATCTGTATCACGAAAGAATGGCGTTCTAAAGTCTTCAACTTGTTTCTTGAGACGAACAGCACTACTACTCTTAGTTGCCAACGGACTTAAAAAGTCCTCTTTCATTAAATAATTTTTTTTAGCAATATCCAAATACTCCATTATCCCCTACTCCTTAAATATTTATTTATTTCTTTTATCTTTTGCTTACCTCCATGAAAAGATGGTATATTATCGCAATAAATACTAGACTTACACTTTTCATTTTCATAAGAAGTTATATATCCTTTAATATCTGTAAGTGATACTAAATTTTTCTTTTCTAAATCGTCAGCCAAAATAAAAACCTCGCCTGGATCAACAATAGTAAAAAAAGAATCATAATTAAATATTTTAATTTCTCTACCAGTGCAAATTTCCCTAGGATTACAAAGAAAACCTGTTTTTACAATTACTTTTCCAAGTTTTTCAACTCCAATACAATCATCTGTCTTTAGATATAAATCAACTCCATAAAATTTCATTAAATACACTTCCTAATCATTGAATAATCACTTATATCAATATCAGTATCCAAATATAAATAATAAACATTATCTGGATGTCTAGCCACATTTATTTCATTCATGTCAGAATCAAACAAAGAAGAAACTGTAAACTGAACTCTATCCCCATTAGGAGTAAATAACTCTACCTTATCTCCAAGTTCAAAGTAATTTCTCTCCAATATTTTTATAAGTTTGCTCTCTCTATTATACTCTAAAACCTGTCCAAGATAATCTTGATTTGATATTTCAACCCTACCAGTATAGTATTGATCAGAAAAATCAGCTTCCTTCATAAAGTAATGAGTAGAAACTTCTCTATTAGCTACTCTAGAAAGTATTTTCTCTTCTTCAGCCATCACTTCATCAGTTAATTTATTATTATAATAAGAATCAATAAGTGTACGATAAGAACCAATAACTGTTGCTAGATAATATATTGATCTCATTCTACCTTCTACTTTTAAGCTTCTAACACCTATATCAATCAAATCAGGAATATATTTAGCCATATTTAAATCTTTAGTAGCCATTGTAAACTTCTTATCTTCAAAAGTTTCAAATGCAAATCTACATACTTGACTACAACCACCACGATTAGCATCACGATTAGTAACATAATTAGATAAAGCACATCTGCCAGAAAAACATGTACACATCGCACCATGAATAAAAACTTCAATATCAATCCCTGTTTTATCTATGATTTCTTTAATTTCACGTTTTGATAATTCACGAGCAAGAACAACTCTATCAACTCCCTGATTTTTAAAGAAATTTACAGCTTCATAATTAGTAGTAGAATTTTGAGTTGAAAGATGCACTTCAACATTAGGATAATTAGATTTAATATAAGAAATTATAAAAGGATCACTAACAATAAAAGCATCTATACCAGCGTCAACTACAGAACCTATATAATCTGTAACACCATCCATATCTTCATTATGAAAAACTATATTTAAAGTTAAATAAACTTTCTTTCCTAATCTATGTGCAAAACTACACCCCTCTCTTATCTCATCAATAGTAAAATTAGTTGCATTAGCTCTAAGTCCATACTTTTCACCACCCAAATATACAGCATCAGCGCCATATAAAAGAGTAACCTTTAAACGTTCCAAATCTCCAGCTGGAGAAAGTAATTCTATCTTCTTCATACTACTTCTTAACCCTATAAATAGTCTTCTTAAATAAGAATCCATAATCCTTTCCAACTAATTCTTCTATATCATCAACAAACTCTTCAAAAGAATAATCAATACTATTATTAATATAATTATTAATCATATCAATAATTTTTAAGAATGTATCATGTTCTATAAAATCTTCTTTTAATAAACAGTACTTTAAGCCACTATCCATTAATTTATCAAGAAAAGAACAAGCTTGTACAATATCCTTCTTTAAGAAATTAGTTCCATTATCACCATCAACTACATAATAAGAATCCCCTGATACTTTTTCTTTTATAACAATTTCATCTTTAGCAGCTTTTCCCAAATCACTATAATAATTTCTAACCAAATGTCTTTTTGAAAAAGCAACACTAGGATGAGATAAAACTTCAACAATTGGTGTAATAGATGTTTTTTCTATTATTTCTAAAATTTCTTCCAATGTAATTTCCTTAGATAGTAAAGCATATTTAACTCCATTATTATAATAATAATCACATGTTTTATAATTAGTAACCATATGAGATTGATCCCATACAAGATCAAAAGATAAGTTCATATCAGACTTTAATTTAACTAAACAAATATCATAATAAAAAACACCAGTAATTTGTAATTTATCTAATTCAAGTAAAATATTCTTAACATCTTCTATATCATCATTCGAAATATTTTTATTAATACTAACAAATAAAGAAAGATTTGGATATTTATTTTTAATACTCTTTATCTCATCTATTGAGAAAGAATTAACTGATTCAACAGAAAAATCTTTAATAGGTAATAAAAAACAATTAATTTTCTTTTCAACATATGAATCTATATTATTACAACTAGGTTTTACTATTACAACCATAAAAACACCTCACACATATTATAACACAAAAAAAGAAAGCATAAAACTTTCCAACAATTATTGCTTACTTTTTTTGCGTTTTAGACCAGATTTCATCAGCAGCATCCCAGCAACCTATAACATCAAACCCCTTTGCACCATCAAACGTATCTTCCATTGACCCAATAACCACATTCACTATAATAGGCATAAGAAAAACTATTACGGCTGCTAAAAACTTATTAAATAATCCCCTAAATTTTGCCTTATTATTATCGTCAGGATTAATAACCAACTTAGAAAAATCAATTGTACACATTACAATCAAAATAATAGGAACAATAATTTGAATTATACTCATAGCAGTTTTAAAAATATGTAAAAACACTGCAAGACCATAATCTGAACAACAATTACTAAAATCAGAAGTACAACTAGCTAATATTTGAAAACAATTCATAAACATCCCTCTTCTACACAAAATTATATCAAAAAAATATAATTAAATAAAGTATTACTAAATATCTAATTTATCTTTCTTTCTGCTAACACTAATTCCATCACCAATAGTATAGAAATCTGTATGATAATCAGAGTTTTCTTCTAAATAAACTCTATATTCTTTTATCTTTCTAACTAATTGACGAAGATTTCTACTTTTAATTTCTTTTTCATCTTTTTTTACATAACCATGAAAGTCCATATTGTCAGTAATAATAAATCCATTGTTATTAAGATTTCTACTAAATTGTTCAAAAAAATGTATACTCTGACTCTTCGCTGCATCTATAAAAACTAAATCAAACTTATCAGGAAGCTTAACATCCAAAGCATCTTTAAAAATCAAAGTAATTCTATCTTCTAAATTAAGTTTTTTAATATTCTTTAACGCTTCTAAATATCTAACTTCATCACGTTCAATTGAAGTTATCATAACATATGGATTAGATAAAGCCATCATAATTGCTGAATAACCAATCGCAGTACCAATCTCAAGTACAGATTTAATTTGATTTTTTATAATGAAAGTAGTCAAAAAATCAATCCCATCATCCATCATAATTGGTACTTTATTTTCTAATGCATACTTTTTTATTTCTTTTATTTCATTCAAATATTCTACCATATCCACAAACCTGCTTCCTTAAGTTCCTTAACTTTAGCCAAATGTTCACTCTGACTCTTAGTATAATATATTTCACCATTTTTATCCGCAACAAAATATAAATAATCATTCTCTGTTGGATAAACACTAGCTTCTATCGAAGATTTACTAGGATTACAAATAGGACCAACAGGTAATTTGCCATTCATATTACTAGCTCTAGTATTATAAGGATTAATTGTATTAAACTGAGCTGTTGTTAAATCAGAAGTCATTTCTAATTGTAATGCATAGTATGTTGTAACATCACTACCCAAATTCATATAATTATCAAGTCTATTATTAAAGACCCCCGCAATCATCTTACGATTTTTTGTATTTGTCCCTTCAAGTTCAAGCATTGATGCAATAGTAAGCGTATCATGAACACTTCTACCACTACTCTCTATTGAAGATTTATAATTTTTTAATAAAGAATCAGTTTGATTTAACATAACTTCAATTACTCTTTCTATTGATACATCACGACTCTCAAACTCATAAGTATCTGGAGCTAAATACCCCTCTAAAGGAACATAAATATCAGAATTTAAAATATCATCGGTCAAAAACCAATACTTATTAATCAAAGTATTTAAATACGTTGTATCACTCATCTTTTCAATAACATCATCATAGGTATGATTAGTAGCTTCTGCTATTTTAATAGCATACTTCTTAATAGATTCACCCTCAACAAAAGTGATTCTAATAAGATCAGGATTATAATTACTACCCTCAGTCAAAACCCCAACAATTTCTTCCAAAGACATACTCTTTTGAAACTGATAAACCGCAGCCTTTAATGATTTACGCGTGTTTACTTTAACAACTATATCAAATAATAATTCACTACGTATTAATCCCCTTTTCTTTAATTCTGTTGCTATCTCTTTAGTAGACATTCCCTGTGATATCTTAACTTGAATCATAGCACTAGAGTTCTTATCAACAGGACTAACTAAAACTATATAAACAAAGAAAAGTATTACAAGGAAAATACCAACAAATCCCAAAAAAAGAGGAAATTTAACTTTCTTTTTTAATCTATATTTTGCCATTTCTACCTCCTAAAAAAGAAAGAACTACTCCTCTGTAGTTTGTTGTTTCTTCTTAACCTCTTCCTGTAGAGTTTCTAAGATTGTTTCAATAACTTTCCATTCCTTTTCAGTTTCTACTGCACCAAGTGGTGAAGAAGGATCTTCTGGATCATAAGTTGATGCATAAACCTGAATATTTCCTTCATCATCTTTTGATTGATCCGTATAAACTATATAATTTTTATGTGTTTCTTCACTTTCATAAGTAAATAAAACATCATAAACTATTTCTTCTCCATCTTGATTTACCATTGTAAATGTATTTTTTTTCATAACTTTTTCTCCTTATCTAAATATGATTGTAAAATAATAGTCGCAGCTAGTGAATCAATTACTTTTTTTCTATTATTTCTTCTAGTATTGTTACTAATAAGTACAGCTTCAGCTTCTCTAGTAGTAAGTCTTTCATCTTGTAAGTAAACTGGTATATCAAGCCTATCTTCTAATTTCTTTTTAAAAGACAGACTTAGTTCTCCCTTAGGTCCTATCGTATTATTCATATTCTTAGGGAACCCAAGCACAATGGCATCTATCCCCTCATCTAAAACAATAGATGAAACATCATTAAGTAATCTTTTATATTCCTCATTATGTTTAATTGTTTTATAAGAAGTCGCAATCATTCCAGTTTTATCAGAAATCGCAACCCCTAAAGTCCTAGATCCCAAATCAAGTCCCAAATATCTCATTATCTACCTTGAAAACTCTCTAGTAACACACTAAGTATTTTAGAACGATCAAATTGTTGAATCTTTTTTCTAGCATCTTTATAACTAGAAATATAACCAGGATCACCACTAATTAAATATCCAACTAACTGATTAGTAGGATGATACCCTCTCTCTTCCAAAGCTTCATAAACATAATCCAAAACTTTTTTAATTTCAATAGCGTCAATATCTACAACACTATAAGATTCAGTTTTATCATTCATATAATCACCTCACTAGTCTATATAAATATTCTAACATTTATTTATAAAATTGACAATCACACAGTATAGAAAAATGCCATAAAAATAATAAATCCTAAATAAATAACACTCAAAATCCAACCATTAACCATCTGAGAAGTACTACTTTTATATTTTATCCCAAGTGCAGATGTAATTAAAAGACCACCAATAAGTCCACCAATATGAGCAAAATTATCAATACCAGTAGATAAAGCACCTATTAATAAGTTAAATAAAATTAAAGGAATAATTTGACTCTTTAAAACATTTCCTAGATAAACCCTATAATGATATCCAAAATAAACTAAAGCCCCCATTAACCCAAATATCGCACCACTTGCACCAATAGATGGATTTGAATTAAATATCATAGAAAATAAAGAAGCTGTCACAGCACTAAATAAATAAATAATTAAATAACGAACTTTACCTAAATAACTTTCTAATTGACTACCAATAACATATAATGCATAACAGTTAAAAGCTAAATGCAAAATACCACCATGTAGAAAAGCACCAGTAATAATTCTATAATACTGTCCTGCCTTAATCAAAGGACCATATACACAGAAATTATTAATAATAGTATCATAAGAATTAGTAAGTACAGGAATAACATATAAAATAACATTAAGTGCAATAAGCAAATATGTAACAATTGGATATTTCATCTTAAATACACTTTCAATATGTTCAGCATCAACTTTATTATGTTTACTAATATCATCACTAATTTTCATAAATAACTGTACTCCATCCTCATTAAAAACAAGTTTTTTAGATAAATCTGGATAATAATCTTTAACGACATCACTAGATGTAATATCCTCTTCATCTTGAACATTAACATTTTCTAAATCCTTACTAGAAGACAAATTAACATTATCACCCAAATCTAAAAAGAAACTTAAAGTATTTACATGTAAAGAAAATGTCTTCTTCTGAATTTTTTTAACTATTCTTTTAGTCTTAAACATATCAAATCTAAATTGTTCATCATTATGAATGTAATTAGAAACTATTCTTACTATCTTATAATCTTCATCCATATTTTCAAGCCATATTTCATTCTCTGCTCCCTGTAAAATAATAGGATTATAATTTTTTTCAGTTATAAAATAATGAAGTAATTTCATCACAATTACATTTTTATCGTCTAATTCAATATTAACTGCACCTTCCATATAGTAATCCCTCCAAAACAATAATATTATTATATACTAAATCATAAAATAAAGAAAGAGGTGATAAATTGAAAAAAATAATTGTCTTCATTCTATGTCTAATTCCCTGGTTCATCGCATCTCTAGTACCATTTAATAAGGAATTCTATGATTCATTAATTCTTCCATTCTTTACCCCACCAAATATATTTTATGTAATAGCCTGGACAATAACTTATATACTAATAGCTATAAGTATCTATCTTATTATAGAAAACAACACTTGGAAAAAGGTACAAAAATCATATAAAATATCACTATTAACAAATTATTTATTTAATCAATCGTTTCAATTCGTATTCTTCCTATTTGAAAATACATTTCTAGGTTTTATATCCTGCCTAGGAACCTTTATATCTTCCCTATTTTTATATGAAGAAACTACAAATGAAAATGAGGCATCTGCAAAATATCTAAATTTTTATGTCCTACTCTCCCTATTTGCAACAATCCTGAGTGCAACAATCTATATTATTAATGCAAAATAAGATAGTCATCTATCTTATTTTTATGCCTTGAAAAAATATCATATTTTAGGTATAATTAATAATAGCTAATTTTTAAGAATATGGAGGATTAATATGGCAAAGGAAATAGAAGTTTTAGATGAGGAAGAAACAAAAAAGAGGAAAAAGAAAAAGAAAGTATCAGTAAAAATTGCTCTTGTTTTTTTCCTAATATCATTAATAACAAGTGGATTCTTAATTTATAATATATTTAAGTTATCAGGAATTGAAGATATAATCAGATATATTATAATAGGAGTCTTAGGAATAATTGATTTAGTTTGTTTAATTAAAATGATAAAAAAATGGAAAGGCAAAAAAAGTAAAAAAGAAAAGAAAAAACAAAAAGAATCAAAAAGTATCGGATTTATAACATTCCTAATTATATATTCTTTATTAACTGGAACACTAGGAGGCGTAATACAGTATTTCTATGGTACTGTTGATAGTATAAATAAAAAATATGTTACTTACTCTTCAAGCCTAGTTGTTTTAAAAGATAATGAAGCAAAAAAAGCAAAAGATTTAAAAAATTATAAAATAGGAATTTTAAAAGACAAAAAGTCACCAGAAGGTTATATTATTCCTCAAGAAATTATCAAAGAAGATAAATTAAAAGATAATAACAAAATTGTAAAATATGAAAGTTATACAGAAATGATAACTGATTTATATGCAAAAGAAGTAGATGCAATCTTCCTAACAACTGACTACCCAACTATTTATAGTAGTATTGCTGGATATGAAGAAATTGCTAACGAAACAAAAATAATTGAAACAAAAGAAAAGAAAATGAAAAAATCAGATACATCAACAGAAGAAACTGCATCTAGTGGTAAATCAGTAACAGAACCATTTACTATTCTATTAATGGGAATTGATTCAACAGATGAAATCCTAACAAAAAATGCAATTGCTAATGGAGACTCTCTAATTCTTATTACATTTAATCCGAAGACATTAAACGTAACTATGTTATCAATTCCAAGAGATACATACGTACCAATAGCTTGTTGGGCAAGTAAAGATGAAAATAAAATAACTCATGCCGCAGCATATGGAACAGATTGTATGATGAATACAATTGAAAATTATTTTGATGTAAACATTGATTATTATGCAAAAATAAACTTTAAGGGATTAGTAAAACTTGTTGATGCCCTAGGAGGAATAGATGTAGACGTACCTCAAAATTTATGTACTGATGATTCTTCTCGTGGTCAACAAATATGTATAAAAGAAGGAAGACAACATCTAAATGGTGAAGAAGCACTTGTCTTATCAAGAAATAGAAAACAACTAGTAAATGGTGACTTCGGACGTGGACAAAATCAACAATTAGTAATTCAAGCTATGGTAGAAAAAATAAAAGAATTAAGAAGTGTTAACCAATTTACAAGTGTATTAAATACAGTTTCAAACAGCTTAGATACAAACTTAACAACAAAACAAATATTATCATTCTATAGTGTTGCTAAAGACATTGTAAAAACAGGACTAAGTACTGAACATTCTAATATTGTAAACATTCAACAATTATATCTAGAAGGACAAGGTGCTATGATATATGATAAAAGAATGAAAATGACATTATACGACTATGTACCTAATACATATAGTAGAAATGATATAGTTAAAGCTATGAAAGAAAATTTAGGACAAACAACTCATAAAACAGTAAAAAGCTTCTCTTTCTCTATCAACGAACCATATGAAAAGAAAGTAATCGGTAGTGGAAGTTATAAATCAACATATAATGCATCAAAATATAAATCAAGAGAAGATGATGATACAAAATCAACAACTAAGAAAACAGAAACAAAGAAAAGTGTAATTTATGGATGTACAGATCCTACTGCATCTAACTACAATTCAAGTGCAACAGATGATGATGGTAGTTGTAAAAAGAAAAGTACAATAACTCCAACACCAGATCCAGTAACGCCAAATGACAATAACAGCTCAACTGGAGGAGATAAAGATACATCTAAAGGCGACGAAAAACCAGGAGATAATGACGGTTCAAGTAGTGGAGATAACACACCATCTCAAGCACCAGAGAATACTCCTTCAGGAAACGAATAATAAAAGCATAACAAAAGAGATTCAAACGAATCTCTTTTTATATTTCATCATCATCTTCATCAGAGTTTTTCACTACTTCTAATTTTTTCCACCCCGATGAAGTAACCCCCGGCTCCAAAACTATTCTATTTATTAATTCTTCCATCTGATTCTTTTTATCAGTAGCTATTTGGAAAGTAGCCGAAATTTTTACTTTTCCCTCATCTAAATCATTATTTTCCATATTAGTTAAAAGCATATACTCATCATTAACACTTTGACTAATTAAAGTACGAATAACAAATTCCTTATCTTCATCACAAATAACTTTTAACTTATAATCACTAAATTTCATATTATTAGCCTTCACATTCATCTTTTGAGCAACAAATCTCAATATTATATTAGAAAATAAAATTAATAAACCACCTATTAATGCTTCAATTAAAAGTCCCGCTGCACATAAAGTACCAATAGCCGCATTACACCAAAGAGTAGCCGCTGTATTAAGACCTTTAACATTTGCTCCATCTTTTAATATAACTCCAGCACCTAAAAAACCAATTCCAGAAACAACTTGTGCTGCTATACGAGATATATCTTTTGCATTTGTTTGAATCGAAAAAGTAACAAACAAAAATGAACCTATGCAAACTAAGACATTAGTTCTTAAACCAATTGCTCTCCTTCTCCATTGTCTTTCCAAACCAATACAAAAACTAATAATAAAACACAAAAATATACGAATTAAAAATTCTTGATAACTCATAAAATTCTCCTTTCAAAAATAAAAGAGTATATATTAATTACATATATATTCTTTTCTATTTTTTCAATATTTTAACTTTAGGATTTTGATTACTCTTATCCAAAGGATTTTCCTCATACTCTAATATATTAGCAGCCCTAAGCATTGATGCCATAAAATCAAGTTTTTGATGAAATTCAGTCCATAAACTACCATCTTTTTTACGTAATAAATCAAAAAATCTAAGATTATCTTTATCTACATCTAATTCTTCAATAAATGAATACAACTTATCTCTATTAGCATCAATTAAAACAGGATTATAGGCATAATCACCCAATCGACCTTCTGCAATAATATTGTTATGAGATACAAGATATGAATCTTTTTCCAAAGCAGAAACACTCCACCAAAGATTTGTTACATTTTTTTCCATATTATTCATAATATCACCCCTAAAACGTTACTACATTATATCAAAAATATATAAGAATGTCAAAAAAATAGATTATGACATACATAATCTATTCGCTATCTGTTGTATCATCATCAGTTTCATCACCAGATAAAGCTTCAACCAAAACTAATTTCTTACCATCATGAACAAATGTTAAGGTGGCTTCATCTTGATACCCATTAGCTATTTTTTCATCTTTATAAGTCCAATTAAGCTTAACTGAATATGCCTTATCATCTGTAACATCACCATAAGTAAATTCAGTTTGTTCAACCTTACCAACACTTATTTTATCAACCACTGGTAAATCCTGCTTACGTTGCCCATAAATATCACTTTCAACATATTTATATAAAGTATCTTCTGCATTTACAACAAAATTCTCTAATGCATCAGATTGAACAAAATCAACTCCACCTACATCAGTTTTTGCATTATGATCATCTAAAGAATAAAAATCTAAAATAAACATTTTCGCAATAGTTTGAACATACTTCTTTTCATTAACTTTATCTTCTGATAATACATCTTTTAATTCTTGAAACATCTTTTTATAAGCTTCACTTTTATTACTCTTTAACACATAACCATATTCAGGTATTTTAGAAACAACTTTATTTTCTTTTACTTCAGACTTATTAACATAACAATGATATGAAAAAGCACCAACACCAATAAGTATAATAATCAATAAAATCATTAATATAATTTTAGGTTTTTTCTTTAATTTTTTCTTCTTAGCCATAATTAACTCCCCTCTTTAGAAGATAATTTTTCTTCTTCCTTCTCTTTTTCTATTAAATCATAAACAATAACATTATTAGAAACATTCAATAACTTAGAAGCATATTTACTATTCTTATCAATTTCTTCTTCACTAATAGCACTACCATCTAAAGATAAGTATTCACCTTTTTGACTATTATAATAAACTTTATTTGTTACCCAATTACCTGTAGGGAAAACTACAATATTTTGATCTTTTATATTAAAGATATCATGTCCTAATTGATACTTATTATTAAATCCTAACATATTACCAATAGTAGGCATTACATCATACATTCCCATAACATTAGTGTACTCTTTATTAAGTTTAGTACCAGCCATATCTTTAGTCCATATTATAAATGGAACCTTACGACCTAATTCATATTGATAAGAATCATACTCTTTATAATTAGAATCATCTTTATCATACATTTCATCAGTTTCTTTATTATAGTTATACATATAATTATATTCGCTTCTAGGAAGTCTGGCATCATGATCACCATAGATAATAACAACTGTATTATCTAATAGACCATTAGAATCCAAATCATTAAATAATTGACCTAAAGCACCATCAGCATAATGAGCAGATTTGAAATAATTACCTAATTTCTTACCTTCCATATAAGGGTGACTAACTTCTTCTGTTGTACCATCTTCTTTAGTAACAGTCTCTTTCATATCAACTGCAAAATCTCCATACTTATCAACTGCAGAGAAAGGTGTATGATTAGATAACATAACCATAATTCCATACCAATTAGAATTCTTTTCATTAATCTTTTTAAGTTTAGGTATAGATTGTTTAAAGAACTCATAATCACTAAGTCCAAGACCAACAGTATTCTCAGATGTAACATGATAATCAGCCTTACTATAAAACTTCTTATAACCTAAACTTTGATACATATTACGTCTATTCCAAAAATCAGCATTATTAGCATGCATTGCAAAAGTATAATAACCTTTACTGCTCATAATATTAGGAGTTGCTTGATAAGTTCTATCAAAATAAGAAACAAAAGCAGTACCACTTTGAGTAGGCATTAAAGAAGTATTAAATGTTAATTCAGAATCACTACTAGTACCAACACTAACTTGAGAATAGAAATTAGAGAAGTACATTCCTTCACTAGCGATCCTTTTTAGATTAGGAACAACATCTTGACCATTAAATTGTAAATCCAAAAGATTTTTCTGCATACTTTCTGCATGTATAACTAATACATTTTTACCTTCAAATATATTAGTATATTCATTATCTTGTTTTTCTTCTCTATCTTTGTAATATTCTTTAAACTCTTTCATTGCTTTATCATAACCAAATAATGAATTAATCTTTGGTTGTAATGAAGTAACCACATCATTAAATTGATAAATATATATACCAAATCTCATAACAATATATTCACGATTCCATTGTTTAGCAAATCTACTAATATCAAGTGATGATAAAGTAACAACAAAAAGAACAATTAATGAAGCACCAACAGATAAAGTTTTAACAGTTCTCTTCTTTCTTTCAGACTTAACTTCTACTTTTTTATAATAATTTCTCTTTTTTAATCTCTTATGTACAATTATAAGAGTAATAGGACTAAGTAAATAAATTAAATCTTTTAATTGTAATACATTCTGAACTACTGCATCTCCAACAGAAGTGATATATTGAGTAAGTGATAACATAGAAACAGATGCAAAAGATGTATAAAATGTATAATAAACAGAATTAATCATACATAAAGTAGAAAAGAAAATATTACAAATTAAATAATATGTAAATCTATTCTTAGGCTTAAATAAATATCCAAATGCACCAACCAAAACAAGTATAGCAGTATCAGCTAAAATTGGTTTAAATGCCAAATAATTCTCCAACGTATGCATTGTAAAGAACCTCAAAATAGTTGAACAAAATAAACAAGTTAAAACAAATGTTAAAAATAAAACATTATTTTGAATATACTTCTTTATCAAATGATCATCTTTAATATGTTTACATTCTTTAATAATTTTTTTCTTCAATCTATTAAATCTCTTTTTCATATCTAACCTCGCTTATTATATTATAACACTCTTAGATATACATTTCAATACAGAAAAAGAATGACAAATAAGAAAAAAAAGTAAGTTAATTCACCTACTATTTTAGTATTTTCTTTTTTATTTTATTATGAGAATTATCATCCAACAATGTTTTAGCTAATACATTACAATCAGATATAAATGGAATATCAAAAATAATATTTTTCTTTCTTTTTTCAGGATCAAAATCACCATTCCATATTTTCCTATATTTTTCATATTCCTTAGTAAATGGATGAATTTTATTATCTTCCCACACAGCTGTATTCAAGTAATGAAGAGTATGTAGAATATGAGGATTATTTAATGCTGAAATAACTTCATCAAAAGAATAATAAAAAGGTCTATCTTTTAAAAATTTTCTAGCCAACAAACGATGTTTACCTAATTCGTTAGCAAATGGAATAATATTATAACTTAAATCAAGAGTTTCAATCTGATTTTGAAAAGTTAAGTTTATTAAATCTTGATCTGGATAAATTAAATTGCTATGTATTCTTTTAGATACGGAATACAAATCATCTAAGCAATTTTCTTGATCCCAAGCATTATAATTAAATAATAAGACTCCACTATTATAATATGCCTCAACTTCCTCACTACAATAATCAAAACTTAGGTTATTTATATGTTCAGGAATCAAAATTTCTTTCACAGCTGCAAGAGGTCTTTGTATCTTTTTATCAAATAAATCCTTCAAATCACCAACTACTATCGTATCACTATCTAAATAAAGTATTTTATCAGTTTCATCAATAATTTCATTAGCAAATAATCTTGCATTAGCTATATCAGTGTTTCTCCACTTTGGAATATTAAAATGTTTCATTAATTCTGTAATTTTATCAATATTATATCTCTTAATATCTATATTATCATATAGGTCATTTAATTGATCTAAATTATAGAAGTCTTCATCAGTAAAACCATCTTCTATAATATGAACTTTTATATTATTATTTTTATTATTTTCCGCTAAAGAATATATAGAAGTTAACATATGTGGAAAATAATTATGATCAGTAGTATATAAGACATGAAATTTAGTCATATGTCTCCCCCTCAGTTTCGTTATTATACTACGTTTTTTATTATATTTCAATAATTATATTAGCCTATTACATAACAATTTACTTCAATTAATTATAATATTTATTTAATAATCAATATCTGTTTTAGCAACTTAGATTGCTGGACGAACAACTAAATCACTTGAATTTTAAACGGTATTATTTCCACCAAAACGATTAAGACTACCAATCATACCAGCACGATCAGAATCTAGAAGGTTTTCTAGCCAAGTTCCCCAAGCTGCATTAGAAGGATTTGGATACTTTGTGTTCTGCATCAAATAATTACATGAATCTAATTCTACCTACTCTCCATTTTCATACTAATTATACTAACTTTATTTTAATGAATTTATTTCTTCTTCTGTTAATCCAGTTGAACTAGCAATAATAGATATATCTACTTTATTTTTTAATAAATTT